>JBFIOX010000224.1:0-4738 GCA_041610455.1 Gemmatimonadota bacterium | reverse complement strand
GCCCGCCGCCCTTCCCCGACTGGATGAGGATGATCACGCACAGGAGGACCGCGAGTAGCGAGATCAAGACGATCAGGAACGGAAACATCGGGTGCTCGACTCCTTGAAAAAAAAGCGGCGCCCCGCCTAGGGCGCCCCGGCGTCGGGGACCGATCGGGCCCGTCCCGCGACCCGGCGAAAGCTACGGTGCCCGGCGGTGGCGGGCAAACACCGTTCCCCGCACGAGATCGGGGGTCACGCGGTCTTCCCGAGCCCGCGTCCCCTCCGCTCGGCCCTACTGGCCGCCCGCGCAGATGGCGGCCCAGCTCTCCGCATCCAGGCTCGCGCCGCCGACCAGTACGCCGCCCACGCCGGGCGCCGCGAGAAGCTCGTCGATGTTGGACGGCTTCACGCTGCCTCCGTACAAGATGGCCACCCGCTCGGCGTGCGCCGCGTTCACGGCGGTCGCCACCTGACGGCGCACGATCGCGTGTGCCTCCGCCGCGTCCTCGGGACGTGCGGTGCGCCCGGTGCCGATGGCCCACACGGGCTCGTACGCATAGATGACGCGCCGGCGCGCCTCCGCGGAGATGGGCGCCAGCGCCGCCCCCACCTGGCGCTCGAGCACCGCGTCGAGTCGACCCGCCTCGCGCTCCTCGAGCGTCTCGCCCACGCACAGCACGGGGGTCAGGTCGGCCTCGAGGAGTCGGGTCAGCTTCGCGGCCACGGTCCCATCGTCGTCTCCGAACTCGCGGCGCCGCTCCGAATGGCCCGCGAGTCCCCAGCGCGCTCCGGTCTGCACGACCATGGGCGCCGAGATCGCCCCGGTGTGCGCGCCTTCGTTCTCAGTGTGGACGTCCTGCACCCCGAACTCGAGATCGGGGCGTCCGGACACCGCCTGGGACACGGCCGCCAGGCTGATGGCCGGCGGGAAGAGCACGACCGTCGCATCCTCGCGCGGCGCGTGCAGCCTCGCGAAAGCGGCGACGAACTCGCCCGCTTCGCGCGGCCCCTTGTGCATCTTCCAGTTCGCGGCGAAGACCGGCTCCCGCGGCAGCGTCACCGGCCCGTCTCTACGCGCGGGCCGTGGCGGGGAGCCGCTCTCCCACGAAGCGCGCCAGGTCGACGCACCGGTTCGAGTAGCCCCACTCGTTGTCGTACCACGAGATGACTTTGACGAGCCTCCCACCGAGCACGGAAGTGAGTTGGGCGTCGACGATCGAGCTGGCCGGATGCCCGGTGAAGTCGACCGACACCAAGGGTTCGTCGGTGTACTCGAGCACGCCGTCCATGGGCCCCGCGGCGGCCGCCGCGAAGGCCTCGTTGACCTCGGCTGCGGTCGTCTCACGCGAGACCGTGGCGACCAGATCGACGATCGACACGTCGGGCGTGGGCACCCGCATGGCCATTCCGTCGAGCTTGCCCTGCACCGCGGGGAGCACGAGCCCCACGGCCTTGGCCGCACCGGTCGTGGTCGGGATGATCGACATGGCCGCGGCGCGCGCCCGCCGCAGGTCCTTGTGCTGGAGATCCAGCAGCCGCTGGTCGTTCGTGTAACTGTGCACGGTGGTCATGAGTCCGCTCTCGAAGCCGAACTCGTCCAGCAGCACCTTGACCACGGGCGCGATGCAGTTGGTCGTGCAGCTCGCGTTGGAGATCACGTCGTGACGGTCCGGGTCGTACTGGTCGGTGTTCACCCCCAGGACGACCGTCACGTCGGGCTCCTTGGCGGGCGCGGTGATGATGACCTTCTTGGCCCCGGCCTGCAGGTGCTTGGCCGCCTGGTCCCGGGCGCGAAAGATCCCGGTCGACTCGATCGCGATGTCGACCTCCATCTCCCCCCAGGGGAGCGCCGCCGGATCGCGCTCCGAGAGAACCCGCACCCGCTCGTCGCCGATGACCAGGTCTTGGCCGTCGACGTGGACATCGCCCGGGAAACGGCGGTGGACCGAATCGTACTTGAACAGATGGGCCAGCGTCGGGGCATCGGTCAGGTCGTTCACCGCCACGAAGTCGATGTCCCCCCGGGCGCCCTGCAGCGCCGCGCGCAGGATGTTGCGGCCGATCCTCCCGAAACCGTTGATCGCGACTCTCACGCTCATCTCGCCGTCTCGCTCCATGTCTGAGGATCTTCGACCGGGCGGCGCCGAGGGCACGGGGCCCATCGGTCCGCCTCGGCGTCGTGATGATGCCGAACGAGGCGCTCCGCGCGCCTTTCGTCCAAGGGCCGGAGCGTGCGCGCAAAGGTAACCACCGCGACGCGACGGAAACCAGCCTGGGCGAGGCTCTCCGCGCAGGCGATGGCCGTGGCTCCCGTGGTCATCACGTCGTCGACCAGCACGGCCAGCGGACCCCGCCCGGTCGCGGGACAGGCGGGCTCGAAGCGACCCTGCACGTTGGCCCGCCGGATCCTGCCCGGGAGCCGGGCCTGACGGCGGCCGCCGGGCCGCCGACGCAGGGCCGTCAGCTCGGGCAATCCGGTCAGCCGCGCCAGGTGTCGGGACAGCTCGGCGGCCTGGTTGAAGCCCCGCTCCCGACGTCGGGCCGGGGTGAGGGGAACGGGCACCAGCGGCGGCTTTTCGCCGGCACACGCCACGCGGTCGAGCAGCTCCGCGAGGAGCGGGGCCATCGCGTCGGCCATGAACGCCGCCGTCTCCCGCCACCTGCCGTACTTGAGCGCGCGGACGGTGGCCGCGGCCGGCCCGTCGAACGCGTAGGGCGCGACGGCGGCGATCAGCGGATCGGGCCACTCCTCGCACATGCCGCAGCGGCGCCACGGATCCGCGCTTCGCGATTCGCGCGGCGCGGTTCCGCCCGACGGAGGAGTCGGCCAACCCGGCCCCCGGCCGGGACTGCCGAGGGGCTCTCCGCAGCGCCCGCAGAGGGGCCGCGGAACCGGTGGCAGCCGCGAGCGGCACAGCCCGCACAGCGGGGGGCCGCACGCCCGCACCCCCCGCCGGCAGGAGAGACAGGCGGCCGGGACGAGCGTGTCGAAGGCCTCGGCCACGCGCCTCAGACGCGACAGGGCGCGCCCGCGCACCCCGCCCCCCGTCACTCGGCGGCGGCCAGCCGGCCCTCGGCCGCCGCGAGCATCGCGGGGAGCGGCGGCATTCGCTCGGGAAACCAGCGCCGCAGCGAGCGGGCCGCCTGATGCACCAGCATCAGCCGCCCATCCGCGGCCGGGATCCCGAGCCCGCGCGCGTGCGCCGTCCACGTCGTCCCTCCTCTCGCGTAGGCGAGGTCGTAGGCCGTCGCGCACTCCACCTCGGACAGGTCGAGCGGCAGAGGGTCCTCCGGACGGAGCCCCAGCGGCGTCGCGTTGAGCGCCAGGTCGTAGCGGGCCCCCGGGGCGACCGCCTCGATCACCCGTAGAGCCGGCAGCGCCAGGTCGCGCGCCAACGCGCGCGCCCGGGCCGGCGAGCGGTTCGCGATGTCGATCGTGGCGGCCCCCTCGCGGGACGTCGCGAGCGCGGCCGCGCGCGCGCCGCCGCCCGCTCCCAGGATGAGGACCCGCCCTTCGGGAGCCGTGAGCCCGGCGGCACGGAGCGCGTCGCGCAGCCCCTCGACATCGGTGTTGTCCCCGGCGAGCATCCCCTCGCGATCCCGCCAGAAGCAGTTGCACGCGCGGGTGGCCCGCGCATCGTCGGTGGCTCGCTCGAGGGTCTTCAGGGCGTGCAGCTTGTGGGGCAAGGTCACGTTGCCACCGGCGCCGGGCCGAATCGCCCGCATGGCCGCCGGCAGCTCTTCCCGCGTCACCCGGCGCGCCACGTACGTCGCGTCCACCCCCCAGGCCTCGAAGGCCGCGCGGTGGATGTGGGGCGACACGGAATGCGACACCGGGTCCCCGAGCAGCTCGAAGCGGAGGGTCACGTCCCGTCGGGGCGTGCCTCGAGGGCGTCGAAGAGCCCTCGCACGGCCCGCTCGAGGAGCTCGAACGTGCGCGCGTAGATCTCGCGGTCGGCTCCGTAGGGATCCGGCACGCCCAATCCCCGAAACGGATCTCCGTCCGGAAGGAAATCGCACATGAGATCGGCCTGGCCCTGCGGAGCGAGGCGTCGCGCCACGGCGACGTGCGACGACTCCATCCCCACGACCCGATCGGCCCACTCGAGCAGCTCCAACGTGAGCTCGCGCGAGCGGTGCCCCTCCAGATCGAGGCCGCGTGCGCGTGCCACCTCGACCCCTGCCCGCGAGGCGGGTTGATCGGGAAACGCGAACGTCCCGGCGGAGGCGCACCGCACCTCGGCAAGGCCGCGCGCCCGCGCCTCGGCCCGCCCGATCACCTCCGCGATCGGGCTGCGGCACGTGTTCCCCGTGCACACGAAGAGCAGGTTCATGCGTCCCCGACCGGCCCGACCGGCCGATCCAGGGCCGCGGCGATGTCAGACGCCGGCACGGCTCCCTCGCGCACCAAGTCTACCCGACCGGCGTGCAACGAGATCAAGGTCGAAGGCGCCGAGGGAGCGAGATCTCCGGCATCGAGCCAGCCGATCGAGAGCCCCCCCGGGGCGAGACGCTCGATCGCCCTGCGGGCGTCGTCCCGCTTCAGGGCGGGCGGCTCCCCGGTCAGGTTGAGGCTGCTCGACGTCATCAGCCCGCCGGCCCGCGCGAGGAGCTTCCGCAGGACGGGGTGTCCGTCGACGCGCACGGCCAACCCGGTAGGCGTGCCGTCGTCGAGCACGAGCGTGAGCGGCCCTGGCCAGAAGCGCTCGGCCAACCGCCTCGCCGACTCCGTCCATGCCCGGTGGGGTAGCGCATG
>JBFIOX010000223.1:0-4747 GCA_041610455.1 Gemmatimonadota bacterium | reverse complement strand
GAGATCGAGGCCACGGGCGAGGCCGAGGTCGAGATCGGGGGCCGGCCCTTCCGCATCAAGAAGCAGTTCCTCGAGGACCTCGAGGCGGTGGGCGACGAGAATGCGCTCGCCGCGCTCCGCGCCGCGCTCCTCATCTGCCACTCTCCGGTGGACCGCATAGTCGGGATCGAGAACGCGGAGCGCATCTACAAAGCGGCCAGGCACCCCAAGAGCTTCCTCTCGCTGGACGACGCCGACCACCTGCTGTCCGACGCGTCCATCTCGCGCTACGTGGGCGAGGTCGTGGCGGCGTGGGCGAGCCGCTACCTGGGGACCGGCGAGCGGGACGCGGAGGAGTCGCCGCCGGAGGGCATCGTGGCGGTGCGCACGCCGGCCGGCGGGTTCCGCACCGAGATCCGCGCCGGGGCGCACCGGCTGGTGGCGGACGAGCCCAGGACCGTCGGAGGGACCGAGGCGGGTCCGACCCCCTACGATCTCCTCCTGGCGGCGCTCGGCGCCTGCACCTCGATGACGCTGCGCATGTACGCCGAGCGCAAGGGATGGCCCTTGGAGGCGGCCCGCGTGCGCCTGCGGCACTACCGCGACCACGGGGCCGATTGCGGCGACTGCGGCGAGGGGGCGCTCATGGACGTGCTGGAGCGGGAGCTCGACCTCGAGGGCCCGCTCGACCCGGCCCAGCGCGAGCGCCTGCGCGAGATCGCCGAGCGGTGCCCGGTGCACCGCACGCTGGAGCGAGGGCCCCGCATCGACACCCGCCTCGCCGAGCCGACCTGAGGCTTGGCGGCGCGGCCCCTCAGGAGGCGGGGAGCTCTCCGCAGCGTGCGGGCGGCACCGGCGACCGGGACGGGTCCTCGCCGCGCCCCAGGGCCAGGAAGTTGGCGAGCAGCCGGTGCCCCCCGAAGGTGAGGACCGCCTCGGGGTGGAACTGCACGCCCCACACGGGCCGGCTCGCGTGCTCGGCGGCCATGACGGCGCCGTCCTCGGCCTGCGCCGTGACGCGCACGTCGCGGCCGAGGCGCCGGGGGTCGATGACGAGGGAGTGGTAACGGGTCACCTCGAGGGGATCGGGAAGGCCGGCGAACAACCCGCTGCCCGGGTGGCTCACCAGCGACGTGCGGCCGTGCATGGGGCGCGGTGCCCGTACGACCCGCCCGCCGAAGGCCTCCGCGATACATTGGTGCCCGAGGCACACGCCGAGGATCGGTGTCGACGCGCAGACCCGCAGGATGTCCACCGAGGCCCCGGCTTCGGTCGGCGTGCAGGGGCCGGGCGAGATGACGATGTGCGAGGGCGGATCGCCGGCGACCCGGTCGGGGGACACGGCGTCGTTCCGCACCACGCGCACGGGCTCGCCCAGCTCCTCGAGGTAGCGGGCCAGGTTGTAGGCGAACGAATCGTAGTTGTCGATGAGGAGAATCACGCGCGGCCTCGCCGCTCGACATCCCGGGCCCGCCGCGGGTCGGCGCGCCTCGCGCCCGGCTCCGCCAGCTTACGCCGGGGCCCCGTGAGCCGCGACCCGACGGCCCGGCTCTTCGTCGCCATCCGCTTTCCCGAAGCCCTCCGCGCGCGGATCCTGGAGGCCGCCGCGCCGCTCCGTCACCTGGATGCCATCCGCTGGGTGCGGGTCGAGCAGGTGCACATCACGCTCCGCTTCATGGCCTCGGTGGCCGAGACGCGCGTGCCGCCCCTGGCCGCAGCGCTGGCGGGGGCGGTCGCGGACGCGCCCGCCTTCGCGCTCGAGCTGGGGGGCGCGGGAGCGTTCCCGTCCCCGCGGCGCGCGCGCGTGGTGTGGATCGGAGTGGCGCGCACGCCCGCCCTGGAGCGTCTGCACGCGGCCGTGGAGACCGCCCTCGCCGAGCAGGGCATCGGGCCCGAGGGACGCCCGTTCCACCCGCACGTCACGCTGGGACGCGTGCGCGGGCGCCGGCCCCCGGCCGGGCTCGAGGGGGCGATCGGGAGCGTCGAGTTCGCGGCGCGCCACCACGTCGAACAGGTCTCCCTCATGCGGAGCCGGCTCGGTCCCGCGGGCGCCGTGCACAGCGAGGTTGCGGCGTGTCCACTCGCCCCGCCCCACGCGGACCCCTGACCGAGCGCGACCGCATGTGTGCCCCCGGCCGAGGTGATACCTTGGCACGACCCGAGACCGATCAGGAGACGAAAGACGTCATATGGCCATCGTGCGGAACTTCTTCGCCGGCATCGGCTGCCTCACGGTCCTCGCCGCGCTGGGCGTGGTGGGCTGGTTTTACCGGGCCGACATCGAGGACTGGGTCCGGGCCCGCCGCGGGGGCGACATCGTGATGGTGGCACCGAGCCCCGAGCTGGCCGCGAAGGTCGAGGAGACGTTCCGGGAGCTCGCCGAAGGGCTGGGCGACCGCGAGACCCGGCTCACCGAGACCGAGCTCCAGAGCTACGTGCAGTACCGGCTCGTCGACAGGCTTCCGGCCGGCGTCGAGCGGCCGGCGGTGGACCTGCGCGATTCGACGGTCGCCTTCTCTGCCATGCTCGATTTCCGGCGGCTCCAGGTCGAGGGGACGGCGGTCGAAGGCCTGCGCCGCATGATGGGGGACTCCGCCCAGGTGTCGGGCGAGGTCTACCCCACGATGACCGCCCCCGGTCGGGGGCGGGTGCACATCGTCAGTCTGCAGGCGGGGCTCTTCCCGGTGCCGCCCATGCTGATCGGGACGGCGGCGCAGGGGCTGGGACTCCAGACCGAGGGACAGGCCGTGCTGCTCGATGTTCCCGAGGACGTGATCGAAGTCCGCGTGGAGAACGAAGAGATCGTTCTCATTCGCGACCGATGAGCCGAGGAGCCCGACGGGCGGCCGGCCCGGGGACCGGGGCGACGGACGTTCCCGTCTCCAAGGCGAGCGGATCCCCCCGCGACGCCCGCGCCGCGCAGCCCCGGTCGAAGCCCGAGCCAGGGAGATCCGACGGCATGGCAGAGCGCTTTTCGAACTTCGTCGCGGGCGCCTGGACGCCGCCCGCGAGCGGCGAGTATTTCGAGAACCGGAATCCCGCCCGCACCTCCGACCTCGTCGGGCTCTTCCCGGACACAGGCCCCGACGACCTCGATGCGGCAGTCGCCTCGGCGACGCGCGGCTTCGAGACGTGGTCGCGCACGCCGGCCCCCGAGCGGGGGCTCGTCCTCAAGCGCGCCGGAGACCTGCTCGCGGCGCGCAAGGAAGACCTCGCCCGCCTCATGACGCGCGAGATGGGCAAGGTGCTCGAGGAGACGCGCGGTGACGTGCAGGAGGCGATCGACACCGCCTACTACGCCGCGGTCGAGGGCCGACGCCTGTTCGGCCACACGGTGCCCTCGGAGCTGCGGGACAAGTGGGCCATGTCCTTCCGCCGCCCGATCGGCGTGTTCGGCATCATCACCCCGTTCAACTTCCCTGTGGCGGTGCCGAGCTGGAAGATCTTCCCGGCGCTGTTGTGCGGGAACGCGGTCATCTACAAGCCCTCCGAAGATGTGCCGCACGCCGCCCACGCGTTCGTGGAGATCCTGCTCGAGTCCGGGCTGCCGCCCGACTGCGTGCAGCTCCTGCACGGGCGGGGCGAGACGATCGGCCGGGCCATCGTGGAGCATCCGGGCATTCCGGGCCTCTCGTTCACGGGCTCCACCGAGGTGGGCAGCCGGATCGGCGAGGTGGCCGGGCGGATGCACAAGCGCCTGTCGCTCGAGATGGGCGGCAAGAACGCGCAGATCGTCATGTCCGACGCGGACATGGATCTGGCCATCGAGGGCGTCCTGTGGGGAGCGTTCGGCACAACCGGCCAGCGCTGCACCGCGACCAGCCGGTTGCTCCTGCAACGCGACATCCACGACGAATTCGTGGAGCGGCTGGTGTACGAGGCCTCGTCGCTCGAGCTGGGCGACGGGCAAGAGGCCCGCGTCGACGTGGGCCCCCTGATCCACCGGGCCGCCCGACACAAGTGCGAGCGCTACGTCGAGATCGCGCGCGAAGAGGGCGCGACGGTGGCCACCGGCGGCGGGCGGCCCGAGGGGCCGGGCCTGGACGAGGGTTGGTTCTTCGAGCCCACGGTGCTCACCGGCGTACAGCGCGACCATCGCACGGCCACGGAGGAGATCTTCGGGCCCATCCTCTCGGTGCTCGCGTTCGACGATCTGGCGGAAGCCATCCAGATCAACAACGAGGTGATCTACGGTCTCTCGTCGTCGATCTACACGCGCGACGTGAACGCGGCCTTCCGGGCGATCCAGGAGCTCGACAACGGCATCACCTACGTGAACGCGCCCACCATCGGGGCCGAAGCGCACCTGCCGTTCGGGGGCGTCAAGGGCACCGGCAACGGGCACCGCGAAGGCGGGTGGGAGGTGTACGAGTTTTACACCGAGACCAAAGTCTCTTACATCGACTTCAGCGGGAGGCTCCAGCGCGCGCAGATCGACGTGGACTGGTGATCGATCCGTGGCGGGCGGCGCTCGACGTGACGGAGTGGCCGGGTTGAGAGTCGATTGAGGGGAGCGTCCACCTTGGAGTACGGGTGGAGTCGCGGCGCGAGGTCGCGCGGCACGATCGGACCGAAGCGCTCGGGCCCCCGCGGCGGGAGGGCACGGCGAGCCTCGGCTCCACCCGCCTATGTTAGATAGGGGCAGAGCGGACTCAGCGAGAACGTAGCGCGATGACCGACGAGAGAATCCCCGAGGAATCCCACGCGGAGGAAGCCGGCGCCGAGTTCTCGATGCCGCGGCCCCGCCCCCCCCGCCCCCGGCCGGGCG
>JBFIOX010000222.1:0-4751 GCA_041610455.1 Gemmatimonadota bacterium | reverse complement strand
GTGCGCGAGGCGCGGCCGCACAGCGGCCGCTGGCTCGCGAGCTTCGAGGAGGTGGCCGATCGCGACGCGGCCGAGCGCCTGCGGGGGGCCGAGCTGGGGGTGCCGCGCGACGAGCTCCCCGATCTGGCCGAGGGGAGCTATCTGCTGTACGACCTCATCGGGCTCACGGTGGTGGAGGACGGGAAGCCCCTGGGCCGCATCCGCGAGGTGTACGACGCGCCCGCCAACCCGCTGCTGGGGGTCGAGGTCGAGGGCCGCGAGCGGCTGATCCCGCTCGTGCCCGAGCTGGTGGCCTCGGTCGACCTCGAGGCGGGCACGGTCGAGGTGACGCTCCCGGAGGGGCTGCTCGAGCTGTAGAACGGACGGGTGCCGTCGCCACGGCCCGCCGGCGGAGGCGAGACATGCGCATCAACGTCATCTCCATCTTCCCCGAGTACCTGCGCGAGCCCCTGTCGCTCTCGATCCCCGGGCGCGCGCGGGTAGCCGGCCTGGTGGAGTACCGATTGATCGACCTGCGCGACTACACCCACGACCGGCACCGCACCACCGACGACGAGCCGTTCGGGGGCGGCGCGGGCATGGTGATGAAGCCCGAGCCCTTCTTCGAGGCGCTGGAGGCCATGGCCGAGCGGGGACGGGTCATCTCGCTCACCCCCCGCGGCCGGCCCTTCGACCACGCGACGGCCGTGCGGCTGGCGCTCGAGCCCGAGCTGACGCTCCTGTGCGGGCGCTACAAGGGGATCGACCAGCGGGTGACCGACGCGTGGGTGGACGAGGAGCTGTCGATCGGCGACTACGTGCTGAGCGGGGGGGAGCCCGCGGCCCTGGTGCTGATCGACGCGGTGGTGCGGCTCCTCCCGGGGGCGCTGGGCGACCACGACTCGGCCGCCAGCGACTCGTTCTACGAGGGCCGCCTGTCGGCGCCGGTCTACACGCGGCCGGCCGAGTACCGCGACCGGGCCGTGCCCGAGGTGCTGCGCTCGGGCGACCACGCGCAGATCGAGGCCTGGCGGGCCGCCGAGTCCGAGCGGGTCACGCGCGAGCGGCGCCCCGACCTGCTCGATCTGGACGCGGCCGACTAGCCCCCTGCCGCAATCCCGCTTCACCGCATATATTACCGGGCTTCGACCGCATTGCCTCGACGCGGCCCGCAACGGCCGGGTCGACCGACGGTCCCCGGAACATCCGATTGGGGGCAATCTCGCGCACCGCACGGTCGCTTGTGAAGCAGATATCGACGATCCGCCGTCCCACCGGCCGGCCGATCGCGCGCAGTGAAAGGGAGAGGACGATGGACCCGAGGATCGCGGAAATCGAGAAGGGGTTCATGCGGAAGGATCTGCCGGCGTTCGCGCCGGGGGACACCGTCCGCGTCCGCGTGCGCGTCCGCGAAGGGGACAAAGAGCGCATCCAGCCCTTCGAGGGGCTGTGCATCGGGCGCCGCGGCTCGGGCGTCAACGCCACCTTCACCCTGCGGCGCGTGTCGGGCGGGGTCGGGGTCGAGCGCATCTTCCCGCTCCACTCGCCGTGGATCGCGGGGCTCGAGATCGTGCGGCGTGGCGACGTGCGGCGCGCCAAGCTCTACTACCTGCGGGCGCGGCGCGGCAAGCGGGCCCGGGTGCGCGAGCGCAAGTGGTGGCTGGACACGGCCGCCTACGGCGAGGACGCGATGTACTGGGATGCCGACGCCGAGACGATGGAAGACCTCGTCGAGCAGGTGGACGAGGCCGAGCCCGAGGCGGGCGACGTGCCCGTCGAGGCGTCCGACGCGGCGATCCCCGAGAGGCCCGAGGAGACCGTTGCGGAGGCGGAGCCGGCCATAGAGGATGCGGTGGAGCCGATCGACGAGATCGACGAGGAAGCGGCCAAGACGGCGGAGGCCGCCACCGAGTAGACGCCGCGGAGGCGCACATCCCCTCGGTAAAGACGCGCAAGAAAGAGCCCGAGGCCGCCCCGCTCGATTTCGAGCGCGAGGGCTGGTCGTCGGGCTCTCGCTTTGTGGTGGGGTTGGACGAGGTGGGCTACGGGCCCGTGGCGGGCCCCGTCGTGGTGGGCGCCGTGGTGCTCCACCCCGACCAGCAGTTCGAGGGGGCCACCGACAGCAAGCTGCTCGCCGCCGAGCGCCGCGAGGAGCTGTCCGGCCGCATCCGGGGCGAGTGCCTCGCCTGGTGCGTCGCCGCCGCCTCGGCCCGCGAGATCGAGCGCCTCAACGTGCGCGGCGCCGCCATCCTCGCCATGCGGCGGGCCCTGGCCGGCCTCTCCGTGACACCCGACCTGGTGCTGGTCGACGGAAAGCCCGTGCGCGAGCTGGGGCGCCGGCACCGGGCCATCGTGGGGGGCGACCGGACCTCGCACTCCATCGCCTGCGCCTCGATCCTGGCCAAGGTGACGCGCGACGAGCTCATGCGCCGCCTCGATCCGCGCTACCCGGTCTACGGCTGGGCCTCCAACAAGGGATACCGGACCAAGCGCCACATGCGGGCCATCCGCGAGCACGGCCCCACGCCGCACCACCGCCGCACGTTCCAGGGCGTGCTGCAGACCGAGCTGGAGCTGTAGGGCGCGACCAGGGGGTGCGCGTCGCCCCTGAGCCACCCGGCCGCCCGCTCGCCCTCACTCCGCGCTGCGCGCGCGCCGGTGGTCTGCTCGTCAGGCCAGATAGCCGCCGGTCGCCTCGGGCGGCGCCTGGAGCAGAAAGCGCGGGATGGGGGCCCGGAACACCGACCCGTCGTCGCGGCGGAAGTGGTAGAACCCCTCCATGTGCCCCGTGGGACCTCGCAGCACGCAGAAGCTCTGGTAGTCGTGCACCTGCCCGGGGCGCAGCCGGGGCGACTGGCCCACCACGCCCTCGCCCTCGACCTCGTGATCGCCCGCGATGAGGTCGTGGATGCGCCAATGCCGCCAGAAGAGCTGCGCCGCCACGTCGCCGATGTTCTCGATGCGCACGTGATACACGAACACGTGCTGCCAGGCCTCCGGGTCGGAGTGGCGCAGGTCGTACTCGGTGCGCACGGTCACGCGCATCGTCGCCATCTCGACGGGCGGCGGCTCGGGGCGCTCGGATCGCGGCTCGGGCATGGGTCCTTTTTGGGTGACGGTCCGGGAGGCGCGGCGGCGCGCGACCCGCGTCCCCACCATACCCACGGCGCGGTGTCCTGTCACGAACGACGGCGAAGGGCTCCATTGGGCGCATGAGCGAACGAGCGATCGACGCGGAGCCCTTCGACTTCGAGGGCGACTACGGGGCCGGATACGAGGCCCTGGCCCGCACGGTGATCCCCGGCTACGAGAGCACGTTCCGCATGGCGACGGCCCTGCTCGAGGGCGTCCTCGGCGGGCGGGCGCGCATCCTCGTGGTCGGCGCCGGAACGGGGATCGAGATCGTCACGCTGCGCCGCGCCCGCCCCGACTGGTCGTGCACCGGGGTCGATCCCTCGCGCCAGATGATCGACATCGCCCGCCGGCGCGTGGACGAGGCCGGCGTCGCGGATGGGGTGGAGCTGCGCCACGGGCACGTGGCCGACCTGCCGGCGGCGCCCGCCTACGGGGCGGCCACCTGCTTCAACGTGCTCCACTTCCTGCCCGACGACGGGGCCAAGGCGGCGTTGCTCGGCGAGGTGGCCCGGCGTCTGGCGCCGGGGGCCCCGTTCGTCCTCCTCGATCTGCACGGGGATCCCGCCAGCCCGCGCTTCGCGGAGATGTTCGCGGCCTGGCGCGCGTACTGGCGCATCCAGGGGATGGGGACGGAAGAGCGGGCCGCGTTCGAGGCCAAGCTCGAGGCGGGGATCCACTGGAGCCCGGAGTCGCGAGTGCTCGAGCTGCTGGCGGGCGCCGGGTTCGAGGACGTGCGCCCCTTCTTCCGCGGGCTCCTGTACCGCGGCTGGATCGCGACCCGTCGCGCCTGAGGCCCGGCGCGGCCGAGGCCCGGCGCGGCTGAGGCCCGGCACGGCCAAGGTCCCCGCACCGCTGAGGTCCGACGGCGCGGGCGGCCCGAGCTGCTCGGGCCGCCTCAGCTCGCCCGGATCGGCCCCGCCAGCCCCTCGATCAAGCGCTCGAGCGCCTCCTGCCAGGCCAGCGGCCGGCCCGGTAGGTCGTCGCGCCGCGTCCTACGGGCCGCTGCCACGTCCTCCTCGGTGATCAGCTCCTGCGCCTCGAACGCGCTGAGCGAGAAGCGCGTGCGCCGGGCCAGGAAGCCCTCGGCCCCGATGCGCGTCACGCGCCCGTCCCGGTCGACCAGCGCCCCCGTGAGCTGAAGCACCGTGACCGGCGTCTCGAGCGAGGTGAGCCAGGGCAGCCGCACCGCGTGGTCGGTGCCCAGATAGACCCACTTGTCGCCCCGCAGGCCCCGCTGCCGCGTGAAGTACTGCCCCACCTCGAGCGTGAGGACGAGGGCCCGATCGACCCCCGCCTCGGCCATGGCCGCCCGCGCCGCATCGCGCCAGCCGCCCGAGGGCCGAAGCGCGCCGAGCTTCATGACCGTGCCCGCGCGACCCAGCGCCTGCCCGTCATCCCGCTCGGCGCACTCCCCGATCGGGTCGAGCTCGCAGCCGAAGGAGACGTCCGGCGGCGACCCCGGGAGGCGCGCCCCGAGGGACACCGTGTGCCCGCGGGACGCCAGGTACGCGTTCATGTCGGCCAGCAGGGCCGCGACCGGGCCGTTCGGTTCCGGATCGAAGAACGCGTCGTGCGAGCCCCCGCGCTGGTAGAGGACGGGGAAGTGCCCCACGGCGCCGGGAGCGGCGGGCCGCTTC
>JBFIOX010000221.1:0-4753 GCA_041610455.1 Gemmatimonadota bacterium | reverse complement strand
GTTCACCGCCATGCTCGCCGCCAGGGAGCGCGCCGGCCGGGAGGTGCGCGAGCGGGGCCTGCGCGGCGGGCCATCGCTCACCGTCTACGCCTCCGAGCAGGCACACTCCTCGGTCGAGAAGGCCGCCATCGCGGCCGGTCTCGGGCGCACCGCCGTGCGGCGGGTGCCCGTGGATCGGGCGTTCCGGATGAAGCCGGCGGCGCTCACGCGGGCCCTCCAGACGGACGTGGCCGCCGGCGCGCGCCCCGCGCTCGTCTGCGCTACCCTGGGCACGACCTCGACGGGCAGCGTGGATCCGGTGGCAGAGGTGGCGGAGGTCGCGACCGACCACGGGGCCTGGCTCCATGTCGACGCCGCCTATGCCGGCTCGGCGGCGCTGTTGCCCGAGGTGCGTCCCGGGTTCGCCGGCTGGGAGGCCGCCGACTCCATCGTGATCAATCCCCACAAGTGGCTCGGCACTTCGCTCGACTGCTCGGTCCTGCTGTTCCGCGACCCGGACCCCTTCCGCGCCTCGCTCGCCCTCACGCCAGCCTACCTCCAGTCGGCGCACGCCGGCGGAACGGACCTGATGGACTTCGGGCTCCCGCTCGGACGCCGCTTCCGGGCGCTCAAGCTGTGGATCCTGTTCCGTTGCGTGGGAACCGACGAGTTGGCGCGCACGTTGCGGTCCCACATCCGCATGGGGGAGGAATTCGCCGCGGCCTTGGGCCGCGATGGGCGCTTCGAGCTGGCCGCGCCGGTGTCCTTCGGGACGGTCTGCTTCCGCGCCATATCGGCCACGGGCGGGGGGGCCAATGATCGCCTGAACCGATCGTTGCTCGAACGGGTAAACCGCGACGGGCGCGCGTTTCTATCGCACACCGAGCTCGACGGGCGTTATACTCTGCGGCTGTCGATCGGGAGCGCGCACACGCGCCCTCGCCACGTCGATCAGGCGCTGGACCTGCTGCGCCGCGCTCGCACCGCGCTCGACGAAACGGATGGACCTCCGGACGACGAGACAGACGGAAGATAGAGACCTTGCAGATATCGAAGAATCGAAGAGGCCACCCGCCCGCCACCCGCTCCGACGGCGCACCCGCGTCGGGCCCGGGGCCGGTCGCGCGCGTGCGCCGCACCTGGGCCGGCGCCGCGACCCTCGGACTCGCGCTACTGGCAGCCGGCTGCGCGTCCGAGGCCGAGAGCGCGCAGGGCCGCTCGGTGGTGCCGCTCGACCTGCAGGTGGCCGGGGAGCGGGCAGACAAGGCGCGGATAAAGGGCGCGGACGACGCGCCGGTGCGGATCGTCGAGATCTCGGACTTCCAGTGCCCGTTCTGCAAGAAGTTCTACGACGAGACGCTCGGCAAGATCGACAGCGTGTACGTGAGCCGCGGCTCCGTCAGCTATTTGTGGATCGCCTACGCGAACCCGGGGCACGGCCGCGCCTGGTCGTCCACCGAGGCCGCGTACTGCGCCGGAGCCGTGGGCAAGTTCTGGCCCATGCACGACATCCTGTTCGAGCGCCAGGAAGAGTGGGGCAGCGCGGCCGATCCGTACCAGTCGTACGTCTCCTACGCGGAGGAGCTCGACATCGACCCCGAGTCGTTCGGCTCCTGCCTGCGCAACAGCCTCCTGGCGCCCCTCATCCTGCGCGATTTCAGCAGCGTGACCCGGGCCGGCATCTCCAGCACCCCGTATTTCATCCTGGCCGACAGCGTGGCCATCCGGGGGGCGGCCGACTTCGCCACGTTCCGTTCGGCCATCGATACGCTGCTGGCTCTGCGCACCCGCTCGACGAGCGCGTCGCCGACGCCCCGCTGATCCGGCTGACGCGTGCCTTCGCGGGAGGCCCGCGTCAGCCGCCCCCCAGCCGAAGCCGCGTCAGCGTGAGAGGCTCGGCGCGTCCCAAGCCCTCGGGCACGCGATAGGCCCGATCCGGCTCCAGGCCGCGCAGGCTGTCCACGGTGCCCGAGCCGGGCCAGCGGATCTCCACGCTCTCTATAGCCTGCGCGTCCCCCAGCCCGATCTCCTGTCGCAGAGGGTTCGCCCCGAAGCTCCCCCCGGTGCTGGCGAGGCGGTGGATGACCCGGGGTCCGGCCGGCCCGCGCGTGCGCACCGTGATGCGGGCGCCCAGGCCGGAGCGATTGGCCCGCTCCCCCACCAGCGTGAGCATGAGCCAGCGCGTCCCGAAGCCGGGGTTCTCGTACAGGGCGTTCGCCGACAGGTCTCCCTCGTGGGCGCCGCCCAGCACCATGTGCACGTCCTGGTCGCCGTCGTGGTCGATGTCGGTGAACGAGACGCCGTGCCCCTTGTCCAGCCCCCCGAAGCCGCCGGCGCCGGTGACCTCCTCGAAGCGGACGCCCGTGTACCGGAACATCCGGTTGGGCATCAGCTGGCGCAGATCGGGATCGCCCGTGCCGAGATAGAGGTCCAGCCAGCCGTCGCCATCCAGGTCCCCGTAGTTCGACCCCATGGCGTAGAGGATGCGGTCGAGCCCGCGCGCCGCGGTCACGTCCTCGAAGGTGCCGTCGCCGCGGTTGCGGTACAGGCGCGGCAGCTCGGCCTCGTGCGCCAGCCCGAGGTACTCGGAGAGGATGTCCGCGGTCTGGGCAGCGTAGCCCGCGGCGAAGAGATCGAGATGGCCGTCGTTGTCGAAGTCCCAGAACCAGGTCGGAAAGCTGGCCAGCGGCGCCGCGACCCCGGCCCGCTCGGTCACGTCCTCGAACCGCCAACCGCCGTCGGCGTGAGGGCCCAGGTTGCGGAACAGCCGGTTCGGCGCGTGGAGGACCGAGAGGTACAGATCCGGCCGTCCGTCGTCGTCGTAGTCGCCCCACGCGACGCCCTTCACGAACGCGCCCACGGCGAGGCCCACCCGGCCCGCCACCTCTTCGAACGTCCCGTCCCCGCGATTGCGGAACAGCTCGCTCGTATGAGTGGTCCCATCGCGCGACTCGTTGCCGATGAACAGGTCGAGCCAGCCATCCCCGTCGTAGTCGGCCCAGCCGGCCGTCTGCGTCGGATGCTCGGAATACACGCCAGCCTCTTCGCTCACATCGGCGAACCGTCCGCCGTCGTTGCGCAGGAGCGAGTTGGGCCAGCCGCGCGCCAGCCAGCCGCCCCGTAGCACCAGCACGTCGGGGTCGCCGTCGTTGTCGTAATCGGCGTGGACGAGATTCAGGCCGCCGACGAGTCCCTCGAGCCCCGCCTCGCGCGTCCGCTCGATCCAGCGCCCCGCCCCGTCGCTCTCGAAGTAGCGCAGCGGGTCGCGCAGGCCGCGAGATGAGGCGAGGACGTCGAGAAACCCGTCTTCGTTGAAATCATCCACGATCCCGCCTCCCGAGATGCCCACGGCATCCAGGCCCACGGCCCGGGCCACGTCGCGGAAGCGCGGGAAGCCCGGCGGCCCGGTCAGGCGGCTCGGCGGGACGACCCACGCGGGGGGCACGTCCTGCGGCCAACGCCCGGCCGCCATGAACGCGAGGTTGTACATCCACCGCGCGCGCAGGTCGTCCGGCGTCTCGTCCAGTAGCGCCGCCTGCCATTGGATGGCTCGCTCGAGCGTCGCGCGCGCCGAATCGGGCAGGGCGGCGGCGGGCGCCGGGGGCACCTCGAACCAGCAGGGGAACGCGGGCGTCGGCCCGGCGCCCGTACCCACGCCCGAGCCGGCCGAGGGGCAGACCAGCTCGCGCCCCCGCCGCAGGAGGGCGACCCCGATCAGCTCATCCAGGGTGCGGCGGAACCCCGCCACCGGCTCGGTCTGCGCTTCGCGCAGCAGCTCGCGTATGAGGAAGAGTTGCTCGATCGCCGGCTGGGTCAGCCCGGCGTGCAGCATCTCCTGCGCGATCAACCCCTGCCGGAGGATCATGGCCGACGGGTCGGGGGATGGGGGCAGGTCGAGGAACCGGCGCAGTCGGGCCCGGTTGAGCTGCTCGTCCTGCAGCGGGTCGGCCGAGTCCGCCAGCGCGGCCAGCCGCGCCGCGACGCGCACCGTGCCCGGGGCGCGAGGGTCGCCGCGAGGAGGCTGGTCCCCCCGGCAGGCGAGTCCCAGCCCGCTCAGGAGCACGAGCGCGCAGGCCCGCGCCCCGAGCGAGCTCATTCCCCGCCCCGCCGCGGCGCTCGCAGGACGACCTCCGTCGCGCCGGGCGCCACGTCGTGCGTCTCCATCTCGCCTCCCGGCCAGCGCACCCGGACCGATGTCGGGGTCGCTCGCAGACCGAAGACCTGGACGCTCCCGTTCCGGGACCAATACCCCGAGCCGGCCTGAACCTCCCGGGCCGGTCCCGCTCCATCCTCGTACCCCACTCGGACCGCGGCGCCGATCGCGTCCGGGTTGTCGGGTCCGCCTTCGAGCCGGACGCGGAGCCCCGGTGGCCCCCCGGCGCCCCGGAAGACCCGCGCTTCCTCCCCGTTCTGCGCCACGGCCAGGTCCCACCGGCCGTCCGCGTCGTAGTCGGCCACCGCGGCGCCCCGGGCGTCGCCGTACACCGCGATCCCGCTCCGCGATGCGTCCACCACCGCGAAGCCGCCCCGACCGTCGCCCCGCAACACCGCACCCCGCCCCGCGTCGTGACGGGAGAGACCCTGCGGGGTGGCGAGGAAGTTCTGTGCGAAAAATACGTCCTCGGCACCGTCCCGGTCGAAGTCGGCCACCACCACGCCGAAGGCCGGCGCGAGCTGGGCCTCGTCGGGGAGCGGCACCGGCTCGAACGTCGATCCGCGGTTGAGGAAGGCGGTGTGCCGTAGCGTCACCGCCCGGGCCTGCAGCACGCCCGCC
>JBFIOX010000220.1:0-4803 GCA_041610455.1 Gemmatimonadota bacterium | reverse complement strand
GCGATGACGAGCCCGTCGTGTCCGACTTCGTCAGGTAGGAGCGTCGCGCCCCGCGGCGGCCACTGCACGCCGCTCGAGAGTGGCGTGGGGGTACGGGATCCCCGGCGGGGCTCGTCCTGTCCCGCCGGGCGACCCGGCGCGCCGCCGGGCCCCGGGCGCCGGGGACCGCGCTCAGAGACGGACGCGGACGCCCAGGACGTGTCCCGCGACCAACGGCTCTAGCCGGGCCAGCCATCCCCCGGTCTGCGCCGCCCCGGCGCCGGCCGGACCGTTGGAGAGGCCGAGGGTTCGCATGGCGAGCGCGGTGCTGCGCCGCCCTATCCACACCCCGATGAGCGCGCCCGCCGCCACATCCGAGAGCCAATGGCGATCGTGGTACAGGCGCGAAACCCCGGTCACGGCGGCCGCGACGTAGAGCGGGGCGACCGGGATCCAGCCCTCGGTGACCTCGTCGACGGCCCCCGCGATCGCGAAGGCGTACGCGGTGTGCCCCGACGCGAAGGAGGCATGCCCGTCGAAGGGCTCGAAGCGCCAGGGACCGTGCCCCTCCGCGGGCCGGCTGCGGCCGACCGCCCGGTTGAGGGCCTCGTTTCCCAACGATCCCGCGAGCACGCCCACGATGAGGGCGGAGGCCCGACGCGCCCCACGCCCCCCGTCGAGCACCGCGCCGGCCAGCAGTGCCCCTCCTGCGAGGACCGGCGCCGTATGGTGCCAATCGCCGTACCAGCGGCCGAACGAGGCGAGTCCGTCCCCCCAGTCGCCCCGCAGCTCGGCGATCCCGGCCCGTGCCGGCTGATCGAACAGCGCGAGGCTGGCGAGGACGAGGAGGCCGGCGCCCCAATCCGCCCCGCCCGTTGTCGCCATCGACGCATCGGACGGAAGCCCGGTTTCGCCCGCGCCGGTGGGGGGCGCCGCGCGTGGGGGCGAGAGAGGCTCCGCGCCGGGCGGGGGAGCCTGGGCGAGGAGGGGGCCGGACAGCACCAGGGCCACCGCCACTAGGCCTCCCGCGGCGCTCCGCAAGCCGATTCCGGAGTCGCGCGACGAGCCGCTCATGAGAATCCCGAAGCTCGCCTCGGAACCGCCGCGCCGCAACCCGCGGCGCAAGACTCCCGTAAGGGTCCCGGATCCCGGGAATTTCCTTGCGGCACAAGGCTTTTCGCCGTATTTTCGAACCCTCGTGATGACGACATTCCAGGCCCGATCGGTCAGCGAGCCGGAGGCGCGTTCGGCGCCCTCACTGGACCGGCTCTCGCTGCATAATTATCGCAACTTCGAGCGTCTCGAGTGCGAGTTTCCCGCCCCGGGGGTCGCCATCGTCGGCCCCAACGGATCGGGAAAGACCAACCTGCTCGAAGCGATCTACTATCTCGAGGTGTTTCGGTCGTTTCGGGGGGCCCCGGACCGACAGCTCGTGCGCTTCGGTGCCCAGGTGTTCCGCCTCGAGGGGTCGCAAACGCACGGCGGCGCCTCGGTGGCCGCGGCGTACGACCGCTCCCGGCGCCTCAAGAAGGTCGAACGGGAGGGACGCGAGGTGGACCGGGTCTCCGAGGCGATCGGCGCCCTGGGGGTCGTGGTGTTCCGCCTCGAGGATGTGGAAATCCTCCGCGAGGGTCCGTGCGCTCGCCGGCGCTTCCTGGACATGGCGCTGTCCGTCGCCGATTCCGCCTATCTCGCGGCGTTGCAGCGCTACCGCGCCTCCCTCGCCCGCCGCAACGAGGCCCTGCGCCGCGGGGCCTCCCGGGACGAGATCGACGCGTGGTCCGAGGGTCTCGTGCAGGCGGGGGCCAGGATCACCACGCTGCGCGCGCGCTGGGTCGCGGAGGGCGCGGCGCGCTACGCCGAGCATTACGAGCGCATTTCGGGCGGTGACGCCGCGGGGCTCGCCTATGCGTCGTCCATCGCGGCGCGCGACGCCGGGGACTCGGACGAAGACGCGGGCGGCCAGGGCGACGGGAGCCCGCACGCCGGCCCGGGCGACCCGACCAGTGATGCGGCCCGCTGGGCCGAGCGCTTCCGAAGCGCCCTGCGGGCCACCGCCGAACGGGAACGTCGTCGCGGCCTGACGGTGGTGGGGCCGCACCGGGACGATCTCACCCTCACGCTGGGCGTCGGGGACGCGCGCCGGGATCTGAGGCGGTACGGCTCGAGCGGACAGCAGCGGACGGCGGTGCTCGCGCTCAGGCTGCTCGAGGCCGATCGCCTCCACGAGCGTCTGGGCCGCGAGCCGCTGTATCTGCTGGACGACGTATTCGCCGAGCTGGATGACGGGCGCTCGGAGCGGCTTCTGGAGCTCTTCGAGTCGGGGCGCGGGGGGCAGGCCATCCTGACGGCGCCCAAAGTGGGCGATATCCGCTTGCGCGACGGCGAGCTGCCGCGCTGGCGCATGCACGGCGGTCGCCTCCTCTCGTGACTCCGCTCGAACACGCCGAAGAGGGAGCGGAACCGGTGGGCCGCGAGGGCCGCCGCCGGTCCCGGCCGGTTCCCGTGGGAGAGGTGCTGGGCGACCTGCTCGAGCGCATGGGAATCCGCGAGCGCCTCGAGAAGACAGAGACGGCGGCGCGCTGGGAGGAAGTGGTGGGACCGCATATCGCGCGCGTCACGCGGGCGCGAGGCGTGCGCGGCGGGACGCTCTTCGTCGAGGTCGCGGGTGCGGCCTGGATGACCGAGCTGGGAATGATGCGTCGGACCCTGTTGCGCCGACTGAACGAAGATCGCGAGCGCGGCCGCATCGAGCGGATCGTGCTCGTCCAATCCGATGATGGGGCGACGCTGTCGCCTCCAGCGATACGGAATCTGAGGGGGAGGGGTCGATGGCCACGGTGACGAAGAAGAAGTCGGGCGGTTCGAAGAAGGAAACCGGCGACCAGGAGAAGGCGAGCGCGGGGGCGAAGAAGGGCGCCGGTGCCGCCAAGAAGGACGGAAAGGATAACGACTACACTTCCCGTCAGATCCAGGTCCTCAAGGGCCTCGAGGCCGTCCGAAAGCGGCCGGGCATGTACGTCGGCTCGACTTCCGCCCGCGGCCTCCACCACCTGGTCTACGAAGTGGTGGACAACTCGATCGACGAGGCCATGGCGGGGCACTGCACCGGGATCGAGGTCACCATCGGCCCCGACGACACGATCCGGGTCGTGGATGATGGCCGCGGAATCCCAGTGGACAAGCACCCCACCGAAAAAGTCCCGGGCGTCGAGATCGCGCTCACCACCCTCCACGCCGGCGGCAAGTTCGACAAGTCGAGCTACAAGGTGTCCGGCGGCCTGCACGGCGTCGGCGTCTCGGTGGTCAACGCGCTCTCGGCCTGGCTGGAGGTCGAGGTACGACGGGACGGCTACACCTGGACGCAGCGCTACGAGCGGGGCGTCAAGCAGACCGAGCTGGAGAAGGGCGCCAAGACCGACGAGACCGGCACGACCGTCACGTTCAAGCCGGACGACCAGATCTTCACCGAGCTGAGCTTCAACTACGAGACGCTGGCCAACCGCCTGCGCGAGCTCGCCTACCTGAATCGCGGCGTCCGGGTCGCACTGACCGACGAGCGGGAGGGGGGACGCTCCGAGGAATACCAATTCGAGGGCGGGATCTCGCAGTTCGTAGAGTTCCTCCGCGGGACCAAGTCCGCGCTCCACGGCGAAGTCATCTACATCGCCGGGGCCCAGGACGACACCGAGATCGAGCTCGGCATGCAGTACACCGAGGGCTACAACGAGAACACCTTCACCTTCGTGAACAACATCAACACGCACGAAGGTGGGACGCACCTCTCCGGCTTCAAGGCCGCCCTCACGCGCACGATCAACGCCTACGCGCAGAAGAACGGCGTCCTCAAGAAAGCTGATCCGAGCTTGAGCGGCGACGACGTGCGCGAAGGCCTGGTCGCGGTCCTCTCGGTGAAGGTCATGGAGCCGCAGTTCGAGGGTCAGACGAAGACCAAGCTGGGCAACAGCGAGGTTCGCGGCATCGTCGAGAGCCTGGTGAACGAGAAGCTGGGCACCTGGATGGAGGAGAATCCCGGCAGCTCGAAGCGCATCATCGAAAAGGCCATCCAGGCGGCCCGCGCGCGCGATGCGGCCCGCAAGGCGCGGGACTTGACCCGCAAGCGATCGGCGCTCGAGACGGGCATCCTGCCGGGTAAGCTGGCCGACTGCTCGATCTCGGATCCCGAGATCGCGGAGCTGTACCTGGTGGAGGGCGACAGCGCGGGGGGCAGCGCGAAGATGGGGCGCGATCGGTCCTACCAGGCGATCCTGCCCCTGCGCGGGAAGATCATCAACGTGGAGAAGGCGCGCATAGACAAGGTCCTGTCCAACGAAGAGATCCGCGCCATCATCACCGCGATCGGGACCGGGATCGGGGACGAGTTCGATCTCGCCTCAGCGCGCTACCAGAAGGTCGTGATCATGACCGACGCCGACGTCGACGGCGCGCACATTCGCACGCTCCTGCTGACCTTCTTCTTCCGGCAGATGCAGGATCTGATCGAGGCCGGCTACAGCTACATCGCCCAGCCCCCCCTGTATCGCGTGTGGAAGGGGAAGCAGGAGTTCTACTGCTACTCGGAGGCCGAGCGCGACGGCGCGCTGGCGCGGCTGAACGGCGGCAAGGGCACGCCCTCGGTGCAGCGATACAAGGGGCTCGGCGAGATGAACGCCGATCAGCTCTGGGAGACGACGATGAACCCGGAGAAGCGGACCCTGCTCCGCGTGACGATCGAAGAGGCCACGCAGGCCGCGCGCCTGTTCGAGACCCTCATGGGCGAGGACGTCGAGCCGCGGCGCGAGTTCATCGAGCAGAACGCCCGCT
>JBFIOX010000219.1:0-4816 GCA_041610455.1 Gemmatimonadota bacterium | reverse complement strand
GGGAGCGGGTCCGTCCCCGGCTGTCTCGCGGCGGGGAAGTCCTCGACCACCCGACCATCGCGCAGCACGACGATGCGGTCTGCCTGGCGCGCCAGATGCGGTCGGTGCGTGATGAGCACGGTCGTCCGTCCGCGCATCAGCGCCTGAAATCCCTCGAACAGACGCGCCTCCGAGTCGGGATCGAGCGCGCCGGTGGCCTCGTCGAGCACCAGGACGGCCGGATCGGCCAGGAAGGCGCGGGCCACCGCGACCCGCTGCCGCTCGCCGGCCGAGAGCTGTCGCCCGCGCTCTCCCACGATGGTGTCGAGCCCCGCGGGCAGCGACGCGACCAGCGGGCCCAACGCCGCGGCCCGGGCGGCCTCCGCGACCCCCTCGTCCGTCGCCTCCGGTCGAGCGTACCGGATGTTCTCGGCCATCGAGGCGTGAAAGATGAAGGGATCCTGGTCGACGACCGCCACGAGCCGCCGCACATCGGCCAGCGCCAGCTCGCGCAGGTCCTTTCCGTCGAGCAGGACACGACCGGCCTCGGGGTCGAGCTGGCGCGCGAGCAGGTCGGCCAGCGTGGACTTGCCGCTTCCGCTCGCCCCCACGAGGGCGACCACCTGGCCGGGCGGGATGCGCACGCTCACGCCCCCCAGTACCCGGCCGCGGCCGAAGTCGAACCGCACGTCCTCCAGCTCGAGGCGGCCCTCGGCCGTCTCAAGCCGGAGCGGGCGCGGTGCCTCCTCGACGTCGGGAGGCGTGTCCAGCAGCTCGTGCACCCGCACCAGGGAAGCCCGCGCGCTGGCCAGATTGGCGTAGAGCCCCATCAGCGCCTGCACGGGCGAGAGGAGCCGCATCTGGTAGGCCATGAAGGCGACGAAGGTGCCCAGCGTGGTGGCGCCGCTGATGACGCGGTATCCGCCGTACAGGAAGACCGCCGCCGTTCCCGTTTGGAGCAGCAGCCCGGGCAGCCCGCCGGCCAGGTAGGTATACCAACGCATCGAGAGGAGCGAGCGCACGAAGGTGTCGTTGCGGTCGCGGAACCGCGAAGCCTCCCGCGCCTGCGCGTTCGAGCCCACCACGAGCCGCATGCCCTGCAGCGTCTCGATGAGGAAGCTCCCGATGTCCGCGCTCCGCTCCCTCAGGTCCCGCACCCGGTGCTCCAGCTCCCGCCGATACCGGATCAGCGCCCACAGGCTGGGCGGCAGCGCCACCAGACCGACGAGGAACAGCCGGACGTCGAGCCAGGCCAGCATCGCCACCGTGCCCACGAGGAAGACCGTGTTGCCCAGCCAGGCGAGCGCCGTCTCGGCCGTCACACGCTGGATCTCGCCGATGTCGTTGTTGATGCGGGAGACGATGTCGCCGAGCGGTGTCCTCGCGTAGAAGCGGGGCGAGAGCCGCTGAAGATGGCGATACAGGTGGAGCCGCATGTCGAACAGGATGTCCGCCGACACGCGTGTGTAGCGCATGCCGCTCGCCACGTTGGCCGCGAAGCTCAACGCCGTGATGCCCATGAAGAGCCCCACCAGCCGCACGAGCGTGCCGAAGTCCCGGCCCAGGATGGCGTCGTCCACCAGCGCCTTGGAGAGGTAGGGCAGGACCAGCGAAAGCGCCGTCCCCGCGAGCGACAGTGCCACGACGGGCACCAGCGCCCCCGCGTAGGGCCGGATGTAGGAAAGGGCCCGCCGCAGGTGCGGGTCTCGGAACGGCCCGATGCTCACGGCCCGGGCGGGCGCTCCGGGTCGGGAACCACCACGACGCTCGTCATGTCCGTGTCGAACTCGAACGTGCGCAGGTGCTCGAACGTGCGCTCGTCGTACACGTCGATGGTGTTGCCGGCGTTGTAGATGAACAGGCGGGTGCCGTCCGCGCTCGGCATGAGCGCCATGCGGGGGCGTCCGCGGAACGCCACCCGGCCCGCCACGCGGCGGCCCGACAGGTCGAAGCGCCACAACTCGTAGAGGCCGATCTCGGACCGCAGGCCATACGCCTTCGTGCCGTCGGGCGCGAGCTCGAACCCGACTCCCTCGCTGGGTCCGAGCGTGAAGAAGTCCACGCGACGCTCGGCCAGGTCGACCGTGGCGATGCCCATGAGGCGCCGGTCCTGGACGGGATCGGTGACCCGGAAGAGACCGGTGTAGATGCCGTCCTTCTCCTGGTAGGGGCCGCGGCCGAAGGGAAGCGACATGGGGCCGAGACCGGGCTCCAGCGGCTCGGAGATCTCCCAGCGGTCGACTTCGCTGAAGTCCTCCGAATCGAGCGCGATGAGGTCCTCGGTGAACACGTACAGCACATCGCCCTCGGGCGAAAAGCGGAAGCTGGCGAACTCCCGCTGCTCGTCATCGGGCCAGGGGATCGTGTCCGTCACCTGCTTGGCGCGGAGGTCGTAGCGCAGGATCACCGGCCCCGAGATCTCGTATCGGTCCCGTTCCTTCGTGTAGCTCTTGACCAGCAGCGCGGCCCAATCCTCGCTCGGGTGCACGTCGAACGCGTTGATCCAGACCTTCGTGCGTCCCTCGGAAAGCCCGAACTCGTCGAGCGACCGCTTGCTGGCGAGGTCGATGATCTCCACGCGCTCGTACGTGGCATCCTGCACGTAGAGCTTGGCTCGATCGCGGGAGAGCTGCAGTCGTACCGGAATGGCGTGCTTGACCGGGATGTGGTCCACCACCGATTCGCTGGCCTCGTCCCACACCGTGATCTCCTGTCCGTAGCCCCCGAGGTACCAGCGGGCGTTGCGGCCGCCGTCCTGCGCGAGCGCCCCCATCGGCATGGCGACCGCCAGCGCCAGCCCGCACAGCGGGAGTCGGGCCGACCGCCGCGCAGCCAGCCGAGCTCGGCTCACGGGAACACCAGATCGAGCTTGCGCCAGTCCTTCTGGGCCGAGGCGCACTTCCCGGTCCAGTCGGGCGAGTGGTTGAGCTGATCGGGGACGTGTGCGGGCCAGAAGCAAGCGAGGTGGCAGTCGAAGAGATCGCGCTCGACCGGCTGGCAGAGTCCGGCCGTCCCGCCGGTCGAGTCGACTTCCCAGCCCGGCGAGAAGACCAGCGAGCAGCCCAGAGGTATGTGCGGACCCTCGGGCGGGCGGCTCTCGAGTCCGACGACATCGAGCTCGTCGGCGCCCTGGGCCGTCGCCCCGCCGGTCTCGGCCTCGCCGCCGGGCTCCGCGCCCGCCCGCGTCAGGAAGGCCTCGATCCGCTCCGCTTTCTGGTTGATCGGTCTCAGGTGCTTCAAGGCTCTCTCCCTCGCCGGTTCAATCGAGGTCCGGTCGGTTCACGTCGCGCCTCACGCGTCGAAGCGCGCCAGGTACGACGGGTTTCGCTCGGACAGCTCGCCGTAGACCTCCAGGCACGTGTGCGTCCAGCTCCGGACCCAGGTGCAGAAATGCAAGTTCGGCGCGGTCGTCCGCCCGTAGCGCACGTACGCTTCGTGATAACAGCCGCCCGAACAGATGGGCCGCGCCCAGCAGGTGTGGCAGTCCGTCTTGCGCGCGATGTGGTGGGCCTCGAGGTACGCCCGCTGCCGCCCGCGATCGATCCCGCCGGCGACGCTCCCGATGTTGTGCTCCGGGGAGGCGGCGAACCGGTGGCACAGCGCCACGTCTCCCCCCGTCGACACGCCCATGAGCCCGAGGCCCGCGCCGCACGGGTAGGCCTTGCTCACGCCCTTGTGGATCTCCTCGAGCGTGTCCTTGACGTTGGAGAAGCCGTGGTGCCGGTTCTCGACCGCGCACTCCAGCCATTCGCGCGCCAGGTCCCCGAACTGCTCCAGAACGCGCTCGTAGCCGGGCTCCTCGATCTCGTAGTCGCGGCCCGGGGCGGTCGTGACGGGCGCGAACCCGACCTCCCAGAATCCCATGTCCTCGGTCAGGTGCTCGAAGATGCGGCGCACATCGAGGTTCTCTCGCGTGAGCGTCACCCGCGCCCCGATGGGCCGCGAACGGTGCACGCGGAGCAGCTCCGCGATCTTGGGGCGCACCGTCTCGTAGCTCCCCTTGCCGCTGTGGAACACTCGCATGCGGTCCTGCATCTCCTTCGGGCCATCGATCGAGACCGTGACCCCGATCTCGTTGTCGGCCAGCCACGCGATGATGTCGGCCCGCAGGAGCGTCGCGTTCGTGGTGAGGCTGAACTCGATCCGCTTCCCCTCCTCCGCGGCGCGCCGGCGCGCGTACGCCACCGTCTCCCGAAGGAGCGGGAAGTTGAGGAGCGTCTCGCCGCCGAAGAACGTCAGGTGCGCGACCTCCAGCGGCCCCGACTCCCGCAGCAACAGCTCCACCCCGTCGCGGGCCGTATCGTCGAGCATGAACTTCGGCTGATCCCCGCAGCTCGCGTCGACGATCTTGTCCTCGCCGTATTCGTAACAGTAGGTGCACGCCAGGTTGCACTTGTTGGTGACGTTGAGGACCATCGTGGTGAGCGGGAACCCGTCGGGCGGCAGGTCGTTCACGACCTCGTCGCGCGGCGCGCCGAGCGGGCCGATCGCGCGGATGGCCTCGAGTTCGGCCAGCGTCTCGCGAATCCGCCCCACCGGAAAGCGTTCCGAGAGCGACTCGACGACCGCGGCTTCCGATCCCGGGGACGCCCCCAGGAGGTCGAGGACGGCGGCCGCGGGCGGATCGAGCTTGAAGATTCCCGCCGAGGGCACGAGGTACACGAAGCGCTCGCCCGCGGCGACGAACGAGTGGAGCTCGCGCGGGGCCAGGAGACGGTCGGAGGCGACCGCGACCGGGTCGCTCACGGGACCAGCTCCGTCGGCGGCACGGGGTGCCACGGATCGAAGCGGACGTACAGCGGCACCGTGACGATGAGGTTCGCGCGCGCGCGCAGGG
>JBFIOX010000218.1:0-4840 GCA_041610455.1 Gemmatimonadota bacterium | reverse complement strand
GCCCGAGCAGCTCCGCGACCGCCTCGCGGCCGTCGCCAAGCCGGGCGAGCTGGGCCGCCCGGCCGAGGCGGAGCCCGAGGCGCTGGACCATGTGCCCGACGCGGAGGAGGTCATCGTCACCACCGGGGGCGCCGCGACGCCGGAGGCCGCCCTGGAGGGGGCCCCGGAGGCCGACGAGGGCGTGCCGCGACCCGTTTGACGACCGTTCCGCGGATCCCTAAAATCTGCAAGCTGCGCGGGGGCCTCGGCGCCGGCGCGCAGCGCCGGAGAACGCGTGCGCGCGGCGTTCTGTCGCGCGCGGCCCCGCCGCGCTTGGGGCTCCGCACCCCGCACGGGCAGAGGTTATGGACAACCAGTACGAGTTGATGACCCTCTTCAGGGACGGCGGGTTCATGATGTACCCGCTCATCCTTTGCTCCCTCATCGCGCTGGGCGTGATGATCGCCAAGGCGTGGACGCTGTGGGTCGCCCACCGCGAGTCCCAGAGGCTGCTCGACGAGATCGAGGAGCTGGGCGTGGGCGGGCGGCTCGAGGATGCGATCAAGCGCGCCGAGGAGACGCGCGGTCCGGTGGCGGCGATCCTGCTCGCCGGGCTCCGCCGGGTGCGCGATCGGCAAGTCGGCGCCCACGCCGACGCCCGCGACGTCAAGAAGGCGATCGCCACCACGGGCGTGATCGAGCTCGACTTCCTGGAGCGCGGGCTCGCGGTTCTGGGGACGATCGCCAACGTCGCCCCCATGCTCGGCTTCCTGGGGACGGTGATCGGAATGATCCTGGCCTTCCAGGCGATCGAGATCGCCGGACAGGTAGAGCCCGGACTGGTGGCCGGCGGGATCAAGGTGGCCCTCATCACGACCGCGGCGGGTCTGACCATCGCGATCCCCGTGAACATCGGCTACAACTTCTTCGTGACGCGGATCGACCTGCTGATCCTCGACATGGAGGAGGGGGCGCAAGAGGTCCTCAAGCTCATCTGGAGCATGGAGGACGCAAAGGGGTACGGGCAGACTGGTTGACGGTCGCCGGGTCCCCCGACGGCGGGCCCGGCGCGCGAGAGCGAGAAAGAGATCACGCCATGGCGATCATGAAGCGCAAGCAGCGCGTGTCCGACGAGATTCCGACGGCATCGCTCGCCGATATCGCGTTCCTCCTCCTCATCTTCTTCCTCACCACCACGGTGTTCAACGAGGAGAAGGGCCTTCCGATCGTCCTCCCGGAGCAGGCCGAGGAGCAGGAGGTCTCTCCCAAGAACCTGATCTTCTTCATCGTGCAGCCGGACGGCCGCGTGGTGGTCCGGCGGGGCGAGAGCGAGCAGGAGCAGACGATCTCCTACAACCAGGTCGAGGGCATCCTGCGCCAGGAGCTGGCGGCCAACGAGAACCTGATCGCGGCCATCCAGACCCATCCCGACGCCGCCTACCGGCACATGGTGAACGTGCTCGATGAGGTGAAGCTCTCGGGGGCCGAGCGCATCTCGCTTCAGGAACTGGAGAACTAGATGGCGATCAAGGACGGCGGTTTCAGCCGGAAGTCGGGTGCGGGCAGCGAGATCCCCACTTCTTCGCTGGCCGACATCGCGTTCCTGTTGCTCATCTTCTTCATGGTCACGACCGTGTTCCGCAAGGAGCGGAAGCGCCAGATCGAGTGGGTGGACGCGGCGGCCACCGAGAAGATCGACGAGAAGCGCAAGAACATCCTCCACATCTGGATCGAGCGGAACGGGACGGTCTACATCAACGATGTGAACACGCCGTTCCAGGACATCTCCGAGGTCGTGCGGCCGCTGTACGCCGAGAACCGGGAGCTGGTGATCGCGCTTCGTGGCGATCGCGAGGTCCCGTATCGGCAGATCAACACGATCACGGAAGAGTTGCAGGAGGCCGGAGCGGTGCGCGTGACGTTCGCCACGCGGCTCGAGCAGCGCGCCGCCCGGGCCCGACGGTAACGGTAGGGAAGCCGGTCGCCGAGAGGCTTCGACAAGCGAGGAAGAGAATGGACGAGCAGGCACGGATCAGGCTGACGGCCAACGACGAGTTCAAGAAGACCAGCGGCACGTGGACGCAGATCGGTCTCATCGGGGCGGTTCTGTTGCACTTTGGCCTCTTCGTCCTCGTGCGCCCCTTCGAGGCCGCCGATCTGGGCATGGTGGCCGAGGAGATGGAGGCGATCACCCTTCCGCCCGAGGTGAAGATCCCGCCGCCGCCCGAGCAGATCGCGCGACCGGCGACGCCTCGGGTGGCCTCGGTCGAGGTTTCCGAGGACATCACGATCGCGCCCACCACGTTCGAGACGAACCCGGTCGAGAACCTGCCGCCGCCGCCCTCGGGGGGCAGCCCGGCCGACCGGCCTTCGTTCATCCCCTACGACACGCCGCCCGTGCTGCGGAACAGCGGCCACATCCAGCAGCTGCTTACGCGCTACTACCCGCGGAACCTGAAGGACGCGGGGGTCGGCGGCCGCATCGAGCTGTGGCTCTACGTGGATGAGAACGGCCGCGTCGCCAAGCACCAGGTGAAGACGTCCTCGGGCAACGCACTGCTGGACGACGCCGCGGGCCGCGTGGTGAACGAGATGGTGTTCACGCCGGCCAAGAACCGCGACAAGGTGACCGCGGTGTGGGTCTCGCAGTGGGTCACGTTCCAGGTGGTCTGATGCGGTGAAGGCGGGGGAGCCGCCCCGCCCGTTCTCTCTCTCGCGCGCGCCCGTCACCCGATCCGGTGGCGGGCGCGTGTCCTTTTCGGGGTCCCGCGCGTCATCCTGTTTAGAGGCGCCCTCGCCGCCCCGTCCGGGCGGCCCACTCGAGCCCGCGAGGTATCGCCATGACCGCACGAGACTCCACCGGTCCTTCCTCCACCGCCGATGCCCCTCCCGCTATCCCCGCCCGTCCGTCTCCCGCGCCGTCGGGCGCCGCGGTGACGGCGAACCAGCGCTTCAAGGGGACGAGCGCCCATTGGACCAGAGCGGGGCTGGTGGTCGCCGTAGCGGCCCACGCCGCCGCCTTCGCGCTGGTGCGCTTCGATGTGCAGCCGCTGCGCGCCGCCGAGGAGCGGGCGCTCGAGCTGGTCGTCCCCCCGGAAGCCGACCTGCCGCCTCCGCCCGAAGAGGTGGCGCGACCCCGCGCTCCGGTCGTGGGGGATCTGGAAGTCGACCCCGAGGCGACCATCGCCGTCCCGGACTGGGACCGCGAGCGCCGGCCGCCTCCTCCGCCGCGCGCGCCCACGGCGGGGGGCGAAGGGCCGCGGTTCATCCCCTACGACACCCCGCCCGTCCTGCGCAACGGCGCGGAGATCGGCCGCGCGCTAGAGGCCGAGTACCCGCGCGACCTGCGCGCCGCGGGGATCGCCGGGCGGGTGGAGCTGTGGCTCTACGTGAGCGCCGAGGGCCACGTCGAGCGGAGCGAGGTCAAGACCTCGAGCGGCAGCGAACGGCTCGATGCGGTGGCCCTGCGCGTGGCGGGCGCGATGCGCTTTTCACCGGCCCGCAACCGCGATCGGGCCACGGCGGTATGGGTCTCGCAGTGGGTGACCTTCCGCATTCGCTGAACCGGCGAGGCGGCCGACCCGCGCGCGCGGGCGCGCTCGCTTCGCGCGCCGGGGTTCGGTACACTGTGCCGCGTGACGAGCGAGCGAATCGAGGCGCGGCTGGCGCACATCCTGGCGCGCATCGAGCGGGCGGCGGCGCGCGCCGGCCGTGACCACGGCGCGGTAGAGATCCTGCCCGTCACGAAGGGGCATCCCGCCTCGACGATCGAGGCGGTGGACGCGCTGGGATTGGGCCGGATCGGCGAGAATCGAGTGCCGGAGGCCGAGGCCAAGCGGGTCGAGCTGGGGCCGACCCCGGACGTGGCGTGGCACCTCATCGGACGGCTTCAGCGCAACAAAGCGCGTCGCGCGCTGCACACGTTCGACGTGATCGAATCGGTCGATGGCGTGCGGCTCGCCGAGACGCTCAGCAGGATCGTCGAGGAGGAGGGCCGGGAGCCGATCGAGGTTCTGGTCCAGGTCAACCCGTCGGGCGAGGACACGAAGGCCGGGCTGGAACGCGAAGAGGTTCGCGACGCCGTGGCCCGCATCTGCGAGTTGCCGGGCCTGCGCGTGGCGGGATTGATGACCATGGCTCCGCTGACGCAGGACGAGGAGATACTGCGCGGCGTGTTTCGGGCCACGCGCTCGCTGAGCGAGCGCCTGCACGACGAGGTGGGCGCCTTCGAGGGGCGCGTGCTCTCCATGGGGATGAGCAACGACTTCGAGATCGCCGTCGAGGAGGGAAGCACGCGGCTTCGGCTCGGTACCGTGCTACTGGGGGAGAGATGATCGACCTGACCCCGCTGGACGTCAGAAAGAAGAAGGAAGACTTCAAGCGCACGGTGCGCGGGTACGATCCCGGCCAGGTCGACGCTTTCCTGGATGTGGTGTCGGACCGGCTGGAGCAGCTCGTGCGCGACCACGCGACCCTGTCCGAGCGCGTCGACCACTTGCGGGATTCCCTGTCGACCTACCAGGAACGCGAGCGCGCGTTGAACGAGGCGCTGCTGGCGGCGCAGGAGCTGCGCGAGGAGGCGCGCTCGCAATCGGAGCGCGATGCGGCCGTCCGGCTGCGCGAGGCCGAGACCCACGCCGAGGCCATCCTGCTCGATGCGGACCAGGCCATCCGACACTCGCAACGGCGCCTGGAAGACCTGCGCGCGCGGCGGCGTCATTTCCTCAAGTCGCTTCGCAGCATGCTCGAGCGCTACGAGGACTACCTCGAGCTCGAGGAGACCCGATTGGAAGCGGAGCCGGAAGACCTGGGCGATCTGCTCGAGCGGCTCCAGACCGACCTCGGCGACGCCGACGAGGCG
>JBFIOX010000217.1:0-4861 GCA_041610455.1 Gemmatimonadota bacterium | reverse complement strand
GGCTTCCGGAAGACGTCGAAGTGCTCGATCGGCACCGTCCGGCCGAAGAAGGCGGCCATCCCCTCGCCCGGCTCGGCCATCACGCCGCGCTCGGCCAGCTCGGCCTTCGCCGCCTCGACCACCTTCGGGTGGTGCGTCCAGCTGTCCTCGCTCCCCCGGCGGATCGCGTCGCGACCCATGATGTACCGGTTGAAAAGCACCGTCTCCCGATAGCGCGACGCGTAGTCGATGATCGCCCGGTTGGCCGTGATCGAGTAGTCGACCACGGTCCGGAAGTGGAGCGGCTGCGGCACCGCCGGCGCGGGCAGGTCGGTGCTCGGAAGCTGCCGGTCGGGCACGAACTCGATCTCGGTCGGGGTCGGGTTGCCGGCGGTCTCCGTGAGGATGCCGATCATGTTGTGGAAGTACCCGGTGGTGCGGACGTTGCCGTTGAACCACGTGGAGAACGAAGCGCCGTCCCGCATCGTCGCCCCGTACTTGCCCTCGGCGATGAGCCGGTTGTGCATCGCGATGCCGACGGCGTCGATGCCGACGTTGAGCAGCGGGTGGGTGTTGTAGTTGAAGGGGTTCCGGAACGGGGGCACGAAGAGCACGGTTCCCCGCGGTCCCCGCTGGTGGTGGTTGTACATGATCTGCGGGTGCCATTCGATGAACTTGACCCGCGACATGTTCTGCGTCTCCGCCTGGCTCACCAGGTAGGAATCGCGGTTGTTGTCGTGACCCACGTACTTCTGGTACAGCCGGGGGATGCCGCCGGTGGTGCGCTCGAGCGGATCGTCGTGCCGCATGTACCAGCTCGACACGAGCTCCATCCCGTCCGGATTCGCGTGCGCCGCGAGGACGATGACGTCATCCAGGAAGCGCAGCGTCTCCTCGTCGTCGAGGCTCACCATCTGGTACACCAGCTCCATGAGCTGGTGGGCGCCCAACACCTCGGTGGCGTGCAGCCCGCCGTCGATCCACACGACCGCCTTGCCCTCGCGGGCCAGGGCGCGCGCCTCCTCGTCGGTGAGCCCCTCGGCCAGCGCGAGGCGACGCGAGATCTCCTTGTATCGCTCCAGGGCCGCGTGGTTCTCCGGCGAGGTGAGGATGGCCATGAGCTGCGGTCGGCCCTCGGCCGTGGTGCCGATCGTGTCGAGCACCATGCGCGGCGACTCGCGCGCCAGCGTCGCCCAGTAGGCCTGCAGCTGCGTGTAGGTGGCGAGGAAGTAGTCGTCGCCGATGCGATGGCCCAGCGCCTCCTCGGGCGTCGTGACCCGTACCTGGGCCGCCAAGCCGAGCCCGGCGCTCGCGGAGCTCACGGCCGCCAGTAGCGCGGCGCGGAGCAGGAGAGGATGCAACGCCCGCCTCCGGGGAGTGGCGAGCTTCGGGGTCATCGACATGGGGCGAACCTCGTTCTGGGATGGCAGCGGACCGTTCGCTAGAACTGGCCGTCGCGGCCCCGGCCCGTCAACGGCGGTGGGGCGTCCGGCCCGCCGCCCCGCCGACTAGAGATCCATGAGCGCGTCGATGTCGGGGGCCAGCCGGCGCTCTGGTCGGAGGAGCGACAGGGTCAGGAACAGCGTCAACGACACGACCAGCGCCGCCGCCCCCGGGTCTACGCCGTAGGGGAGCGACACGCCCGCCAGCCTTGGGCCGAAGTTGACGAGCAGGCTGCTCGCGATCGCCGCGTTCGCCGCCGCCGCGCTGGCCCGCTTCCAGTTGAGACCGATGGCGATGACGGGCACCAGCCCGGCCGCGAAGGTGCCCCAGCCGAAGGCGCCGAGCAGCGCGACCAGGTCGCCGGAGGCGAGAGCGAAGCCGGCGGCCGCCACGGCGAGCAACGCCGTGGTCACGCGGGCCCAGGCCAGCTCGTGGGGGATGGAGCGGCCCCGCAGCGCGTGAGGGATGTCGTGCACCAGCGCGGCCGTCCCGATGTTCAGGAACGCGTCGGCCGTCGACATGATGGCTGCGAGGAGCGCGGCGAACACGATGCCCGCGAGGATCGGGTGCGTGAAGTTCTGGAGGAAGGCCGGCGACGCCGCGTCGGCGCTGGCCAGCGGAGGATGCGCCCCCTCCAGCACCAGCGCCCGCATGGCCACGCCGATCCCGATCCACAGGAGCGCGGTGATGCCGTAGGCGAGGGCGCTCAAGGGGACGACCCAGCGCACGTCCCCCGGCCGGCGCAGCATCATGTATTTCGTGATGAGGTGCGGCTGCCCGGCGACCCCGATGCCGAACACGAGGAACCAGGACAGACCCCCGACCATCCCCAGGGTCCCCCACGCTCCCATCGCCACCGGATCGTCGGCGGCGATGACGCGACTCATCTCGGCCATCCCGCCGTCGAAAGTGGAGACCGCCGTGGCGAACACGAGGACGGCGGCCACCACCATCACGGCACCCTGCACCAGATCCGTGTAGACGGATGCGACGATGCCGCCGGTGACCGAATAGAAGATGAGGACCGCGCTCGCCATGGCGACGGCCCCCGCCAGCCCGATGCCCGGCAGCACCCCGGCGTCGCGCAGGATGTTCTGGAGCACGATGGCCATGGCCAGGATCTGCGTGGCGAGGTATCCGAGCACGCCGAGCAGGATCACCACCGCTACCGATACGCGCACGGAGGCGCTTCCGTAGCGGGCCGCCGCGATGTCGGGCAGCGACACGCACTCGCGCAACTCGGCCAGCAATCGGATCCGCCGGGCCACGAGCGCGAGCACGATGGCCGGTCCCAACACGGTGGAGGCCAGGATCCACAGCGAGCTGGTTCCCATGCTGTACACCAGACCGGGGCCGCCCACGAAGCCGAAGCCGCTCATGGTGCTCGAGAACACCGCGAAGGCCGTGACGAGCACGCCGAGCCGACGGCCGGCGACGAAGAAGTCGCGAGTCGTCCGCGTGCGCCGGAGCGACCACCACCCGATGCCGATGCAGACCAACAGATAGAGCGCGACCGCGCCGAGCGTGATGTACGGCCGGCTCGCCTCCCACCCGCCGCCGCCCACGCCTCAGCGTTCCACGTGGGTCTCGGGGCCGCGCGCCGCCAGGAGCGCCGCGAAGCGGGCCTCCGCCTCGGGGCCGCGCTCGGGCGCCGTGGCGCGCACCAGGAGACCCATGAGGATCCAGGGGAAGAGGCCCATCCCGTACAGGAGCCAGGCCGTCGGGGTCGGGAAACCGCCGACGAGGGGCCCGGGGTCGGCGCTCGCCGCCGCCCCGGCCGCGCGCACCAGGGCCGCGTAGACGAGGGCGTATCCGACCGTCCACCCCGCCACCGCGACGCGCCACCGGCGCGCGGCGTGGCGCAGGCCGAGGAGGATGGCGGATCCCATCACGCCGATGATCAGCCAGCCGAGGACGTACGGCAGCCATGCCGGCGGCTCGGCCCCCGCGTCCCCCACGAGCATGGGCGCCAAGCGCGGATGCGGCGCCGGGCGGGGGGCGAAGCCCGGCTCGAGCGCGGCCCACCCCAGAAGCGCGAGCAGCGCGAGCGAGCACGCGAAGAGCGCGCCGACAGGCCGGGCGGAACCCGCGGTGTGGTGGACGGCGACCCCCTTGTTCGAGCGCGTGGGAAGATGGGCCCCGACGCCCCGAACGCGCGAGACGGCTGGACTTCGGCCTTCGGTTGTCCGACTTTCCCGCCCCGGCCGGTCGCGCGATACGTCGACCACTCCGGGCCGGCTCGCCGGCGGCCGAGGTCGTCACACCGCCCCGGCCGCGGTCACCGATCCGCCACGCCGAGAAAAGACGCCACATGAACGCACCAGCACGGGTCGCCATCACAGGGGCGGCCGGCAACATCGGATACCAGCTCGCCTTTCGCATCGCGGCCGGGGACATGCTGGGGCCGCGGCAACCGCTCATCCTCCAGCTGCTCGAGATCGAGCCGGCCATGGATGCCCTGCGCGGCGTGACCATGGAGCTGGGCGACTGCGCGTTCCCGTTGCTGCACGGGATCGTCGCCACGGCCGACGTCGCGGAGGGGTTCGAGGAAGCGGACTACGCGCTCCTCGTCGGCGCCAAGCCGCGCGGGCCGGGCATGGAGCGTAAGGATCTGCTGGCGGACAACGGCAAGATCTTCGCCCCGCAGGGCCGGGCGCTGAACGATCACGCCTCCAACGACGTGCGCGTGCTGGTGGTCGGAAACCCGGCCAACACGAATTGCCTCATCGCGGCCGCCAACGCCCCCGATCTCGATCGGGCCCAGTTCACGGCGATGACACGGCTGGACCACAATCGGGCCATCAGCCAGCTGGCCGACAAGACGGGCCGTCACGCCACCGAGATCCGGCGCATGACCATCTGGGGGAACCACTCCTCCACGCAGTTCCCGGATATCGGTCACTGCACGGTGGGCGGAAAGCCCGCCACCCAGCTCGTCGATTCGAGTTGGGTGCGCGAAGACTTCATTCCCACGGTGCAGAAGCGCGGTGCCGCGATCATCGCCGCGCGCGGCGCCTCGTCGGCGGCCTCGGCCGCCTCGGCCGCCATCGACCACATACGGACGTGGGCCATGGGGACTCCCGAGGGCGATTGGGTGAGCATGGCGGTGCACGCCGATGGCAGCTACGGCATCGACGAGGGCGTGGTCTACTCCTACCCCTGCACCTGCGCCGGGGGAGAGTGGGATATCGTCCAGGGTCTCGATCGCGACGAGTTCAGCCGGGAGCGCATGGGGATCACCGAGGACGAGCTGCGCGAGGAACGCGCCGCCGTCGAGGAGCTGCTCGGCTGAGCCCGATCGACCGGCGGTCGCGCGCTCGCGCGGGCGCGGGGCCCGGGGGCGAGCCCCGGGCGCCCTCGCGCGGTTCGGGGAGGAGCGCGATGCGCCGGACGCTGTGGGCGCTCGCTTCGACCGGGCTGGCCGGCCTCGCCTGCGGCG
>JBFIOX010000216.1:0-4865 GCA_041610455.1 Gemmatimonadota bacterium | reverse complement strand
GCGTCGGCGCCGGCGGCCGCATCGGGCCATCATCGCAGCGCCCGGACCGCCGCGTCATCGGACGCCCGGACCGCCGCGGCCCGCTCGATCTCCTGCGCGACGCGCGACGCGTCCCAGCCCAGCTCCGGCGCCATCACCTCGGCCACCCGCGCCGCGGCCCGCGCGGTACCGTCCGCCGTCTCGAGGCCGATCCGCGTGCGGCGGTACAGCACGTCCTCCGCGTGCAGCGCGTGCTCGTGGCGCACCGCGTGCAACGCCTCGGCGCGGATGTGCGGACGACCCTCCAGGATGGGCTCCCCCAGTCGCCGATCGGCCGCGACCAGCTTCAGCACCCACGGCGCCCGGGTTCCGTAGGCGCGGCAGAGGCGCGCCGCGCCGGGCGCACCCACGCCGACGGCTCGCGCCTCGGTGGCGATGCGCTCGCCCAGCTCCTCCAGATCGTCGAAGTCGCCCCCCGGAAGCGGCGCCTTCGCCGTGTCGCACTTCCGAGTGGCGTGCACCTCGGCGCCGGCCAGAAAACGGGCCACCTCGTCGACCGTCTCCTCGGCCATGTGGCGATGCGAGGTGAGCTTCCCACCCGTGAGCGTGAACAGTCCTCCAGGGTCCTCGCGAACCTCGAACTCGCGCGAGACCGCGCCGGCGTCGTCCGGGGCCTCGGGATCGGAGGGCGGCGCCACCAGCGGGCGGAGCCCGGCCCAAGCGCTGAGCACGTCCGCGGGCTCGAGCTCGGCCGCCGGGAAGAGCCTGTTCGTGGCCTCGAGTAGGTACCGGACGTCCTCGGGCGTCGCCGCCACCTCCTCGGGCCGCCCGTCGTAGAAGGCGTCGGTGGTCCCGATCAGGGTGAGATCGTCGCGCCAGGGCAGCACGAACATGATCCGCCCATCGCGAGGGGCTTCGAAGATGAAGGCGCCCCGGTGACCGATCCGCGCCCTGCTCACGTGGATGTGCGTTCCGCGCGAGGGGGCGAGACGCACGCGGCGGATCGCCCCGGCGCGAGCGAGCGTCTCCTCGGTCCAGGGCCCCGTCGCGAGCACGACTGCCAGGGCATCGACCACGATCTCGCGGCCGCCGGCTTCCTCCACGTCGCGCACCGTGACCCGATGCCCCGGCCAATCGCGCGTGTCGATCGAGAGGACGTCCGCCCGGTTCAGCACCACCGCACCGGCCTCGAGGGCCGCGAGGGCGGTCGTGATCACCAGCCGCGCGTCGTCGACCTGCGCATCGAAGTAGCGGGCTCCGCCCAACAAGCCCTCTCTCCGCAGTCGCGGCTCCCGGGCGCTCAGCTCGTCCGCGTCCAGCATCTGGTGGCGCTCGATGTTGCGGAACAGCGAAAGCGCGTCGTACAGCCACATCCCGGCATCGAGCTTGAGCTTGCCCACGCGGCCGTCTTCGAAGATGGGGAAGAGGAACTCGAGCGGCCGGACGAGGTGGGGGGCGATCCGGAGCAGTGTCCGGCGCTCCTGGCTGGCCTCGAACACCAGGTCGAACTCGAAGTGCTCGAGGTACCTCAGCCCCCCGTGGACGAGCCGCGACGAGCGGCTGCTCGTGCCCTCCGCGAAGTCGCGCGCCTCGACGAGCGCCGTGCGAAAGCCCCGTCGCGCCGCGTCGCGGGCCACGGCGACGCCCGAGATCCCTCCTCCCACGACGAGGACGTCGAAGGCCTCCTGCGCCAGGCGCCGCAGGCGCCGCTCTCGACCACCGCGCCCGCCGGCGGTCTCAGCCACGCGACCCCGGCGAGTCCGCGCGGCCGGCGCGGCGGGCCCGGGCCCACGGGTCGAGCGCGATCAGGGCACCAGGACGAGCTTGCCGAACACCCCGCCCCCCTCCAGGCGCTCGTGCGCCTCTCGCGCCCGGTCCAGCGGCCACACGTCGTCGATCACGGGGGTCAGCTCCCCGGCCACCACCAGGCCCATGACGCGCTCGAAATCGGCGACGCCGGCCATCGTGCTGCCCATGATCGTCTTCTGTCCCCAGAACAGCCGCCGGATGTCGATCTCCGCGCGGGGTCCCGTGGTGGCGCCGTAGGTGACCAGGCGGCCGGCCCGACCGAGGGCCCGCACGCAGCCCTCCCACATCGCCTCGCCCACGCCGTCGAGGACCAGGTCCACGCCGCGCTTGCCCGTCTCCACCCACACGCGCTTGGAGAAATCCTCCTCGAGCCGGTCGATGACCACCTCCGCTCCCAGCGCTCGCGCGCGCGCCAAGTTCTCGGGGCCGCTCGTCACGGCGAAGACCCGGGCGCCGACATGTCGAGCGATCTGGATGGCGGCGGTCGACACTCCACCCGAGGCCCCCGTGACCAGAACCGTCTCGCCGGCGCGCAGCCCGCCGCGCGTGAGCAGGGCCCGCCAGGCGGTCTGGTAGACCAGCGGCGCGGCGGCGGCGGCGGGGAAGTCGAACCCATCGGGGAGGCGGTAGAGGTTGGCCGCGGGGACGACCGCCAGCTCGGCCATGCCGCCGCGAACGTGCTCGCCGAAGATGCGGTAGGACGTGCAGAGCGGCTCCTCCCCCCGGTCACACCACTCGCAGCGGCCGCACCACAGGCTCGGATTCACGGCGACGGGGTCCCCGGAGGCCCAGCCCTCCACACCCGCGCCGAGGGCGGAGACCACGCCCGCGGCGTCGGACCCCCCGATGTGCGGCATCTCGAGCTCCAGCCCGGGAAGGCCTCTGCGGGCCCAAAGGTCCAGGTGGTTGAGCGCCGACGCGCGCACCTCGATCAGCACTTCGCCGGCGCCCGGCGCGGGATCGGGCAGCTCGCCGACCTGGATCACCTCGGGACCGCCGTGTCGCTCGAAGTAGGCCGCTTTCATGGCCGCCCAACGTACGACCGCCGCGCGCGCGTCGCACCGGCGCCGCCGCGATGCGTGACACATCGCCCCGCGCGGTTGAAACCCAGTCTCAACGAGCCTTGAAAACGAGTCTCAAGGGCGGTATCCTTCACATCGATAATCGTTATCGCTGCCCATCCAGGCCGGCGCCCTCGAGGAGGAGCCCGGCCTTTGAAGACTCAGGGGACCGCATGCCGCCACCACTTCTCGAGATCGAGGGCCTCCACGCGAAGGTCGAAGACGGGGATGTCGAGATCCTCAAGGGGGTCGATCTCACCGTCGGAGCCGGACAGGTGCACGCCCTCATGGGCCCCAACGGATCCGGAAAGAGCACGCTGGCCAAGGTGATCGCGGGTCATCCCGGCTACGAGGTGACGTCGGGCGCGATCCGCTTCCGCGGGGAGGACGTGCTCGAGCTCGAGCCCGACGAGCGGGGTCGCGCCGGGATCTTCTTGGCCTTCCAGTACCCGGCAGAGATCCCCGGCGTCTCGATCGCCAACTTCCTGCGGACCGCCGCGAGCGCCCGCCTCGCCGAGGGCGAGGAGATGGACATCTTCGCCTTCCAGGCCAAGTTGGCCGAGAAGATGGCGCTCCTCAAAGTGGATGAGAGCTTCGCCACCCGGTACGTGAACGACGGTTTCTCGGGGGGCGAGAAGAAGCGCAACGAGATTCTCCAGATGGCGGTCCTGGAGCCCGCGCTCGCGGTGCTCGACGAGACGGACAGCGGCCTGGACATCGACGCGCTCAAGATCGTGGCCAACGGCGTCAACACCCTCTCGGCCGCCGACTCCGATTTGGGCGTGCTCCTGATCACGCACTACAAGCGCATTCTCGGGTACATCCACCCCGACCGCGTGCACGTCATGCTGGACGGCCGAATCGCCGAGAGCGGCGGGCCCGAGCTGGCCGACCGGCTGGAGGCGGAGGGGTACGACTGGCTGCACGAGACCGGGGCCGCCGTCTAGGCGCGGCCAATAGCGCGACAAGGAAGGACGCGACATGCCAAAGAACGAAACGATCGCGGCGCTGAACCTCGACGAATACAAGTACGGCTTCGTCACCGAGGACAAGCCGGTCTTCAAGGCCGTGCCGGGTCTCTCGGAGGACATCGTCCGTCAGATCTCCGCGCACAAGGAAGAGCCGGAGTGGATGCTCGACTTCCGGCTCAAGGCGCTCAAGATCTACGAGTCGAAGCCCATGCCCACGTGGGGCGGGGACCTCTCGACCCTCGAGGCGACGCTCGACCAGATCTACTTCTATTTGAAGCCCCAGGATCGCATGGAGCGGTCGTGGGATGACGTCCCCGAGGAGATCAAGACCACGTTCGAGCGGCTGGGAATCCCCGAGGCCGAGCGGAAGATGCTGGCCGGCGTGGGGGCGCAGTACGAGTCGGAGATGGTCTACCACTCGCTCAAGGAGCAGTGGGAGGAGCAGGGGGTCATCTTCGAATCCATCGAGGACGGCCTCAAGCTGCACCCGGAGCTGTTCAAACAGTACTTCTCGACGGTCATCCCCGCCGCGGACAACAAGTTCGCGTCGCTCAACTCGGCCGTCTGGTCGGGCGGGTCGTTCGTCTACATCCCCAAGGGCGTGAAGGTGGACATCCCGCTCCAGGCGTATTTCCGCGTCAACGCGGAGCGCATGGGCCAGTTCGAGCGCACCCTGATCATCGCCGACGAGGGGTCCGAGGCGCATTACATCGAAGGCTGCACCGCGCCGGTCTATGCCACCGAGTCGTTCCATTCGGGGGTGATCGAGATCATCGTCAAGAAGGGCGCGCGCTTCCGGTACACGACGATCCAGAACTGGTCGAGCAACATGTACAACCTCGTCACGCAGCGGGCGCTCGTGCACGAGGACGCCAACATGGAGTGGCTGGACGGGAACCTGGGCTCGAAGCTCACCATGAAGTATCCGTCCTGTTACCTGGTGGGCGAGCGGGCGCACGGAGAGATCCTCTCCATCGCATACGCCGGAGACGGTCAGCACCAGGACACCGGCGGCAAGGTGGTGCACGTCGCCCCGCACACGACG
>JBFIOX010000215.1:0-4880 GCA_041610455.1 Gemmatimonadota bacterium | reverse complement strand
GGGGAGGGCGGCTGATGCCCGGCGCCGCCCCATCCCCCTTGGCCGCGCGCGAGGTGTCCAGACGTTTCGCCGGGCGCGGCGCCGCCGACCCGGGCGTGCTCGCGGTGGACCGCGTCTCGCTCGACCTCGCCCCGGGGCGCACGCTGGGCCTGGTGGGAGAGTCCGGCAGCGGGAAGAGCACCCTCGGCCGACTCATGGTCGGCCTGGAGCGTCCCGATCAGGGCGAAATCCAGTGGGAGGGGCGATCCCTGAGCGAGCTCGACCGCGCGGGAAGACGCCGGTTCCGACGCGCGGTCCAGATCGTGTTCCAGGATCCGTACGCGTCGCTCAACCCGCGGCTCACCGTGGGGGCCGCCATCCGGGAGGTGTGCGTCGTTCACGGCGTTCCGCGGCCGAGGGAGAGGACGAGTGAGCTGCTCGAGCGGGTCGGCCTCGACGCGGCGATGGCGGGGCGATACCCGCACGAGTTCTCCGGCGGGCAGCGCCAGCGTCTCGGCATCGCGCGCGCCCTCGCGGTCGGGCCCTCCGTTCTCGTGGCGGACGAGCCCGTGTCGGCTCTCGACGTGTCGGTCCAAGCCAAGATCCTCGGACTCATGCTCGGGCTCCAGCGCGATCTCGGACTCGCGTATCTGTTTATCTCACACGATCTCGCGGTGATCCGGGTGGTCGCGCACCGGGTGGCGGTGATGCGCGCGGGCAAGATCGTGGAGGAGGGCGCCGCCGGACGGATCCTCGAGCGGCCGGGGCACGAATACACGAAAGCGCTGCTGGCCGCCGCTCCGACGCTCCCGGCGACGGCTTGACGCTCCCAAAGGTGCCCTCTAGCTTGGACCGGCCTAGCTTCCGGGCAGGGCGCAGGCCGCCCGCGTCGTCGTTTTCCGGACACCCGAGAGAAACCGTACCTGGAGGACCGCTTGCTCTCATCGATACTCTGGTCGCTACAGGAGACCGTGACGTTGGGGGAGGGGCAGAGCCTAAATCTCGCCGAGATCTGGGACGCGGGTGGATTCATGATGTGGCCGCTTGGCACCTGTCTGGCCATCGGCATTCTGATCATCCTCTGGAAGTTCGTCGACCTGCAGGCCAAGGCGGCGCGGAACCGCAGCCTCCTTCGCGAGGTGGACGTGCTCATTCCCCAAGGGCAGCTGGATGAGGCATTGGCCCGCTGCAACGACTCGAGCGCCCCGGCGGCCGAAGTGCTCAAGGCCGGCCTCCAGCGCCACGAGGAGGGCACCGAGCGGGCCATGCAGGCGATCGAGAACGCCGGCGCGATCCAGGTCGCCGGCCTCGAGCGCGGCCTGGTTTGGCTCGCCACGCTGTCGAACGTGGCCCCCCTGCTCGGCTTCCTCGGGACCGTGATCGGGATGATCATGGCCTTCCAGGCGATCGAGATCGCCGGCGAGGTCGAAGCGACCCTCGTGGCCGGGGGCATCAAGGTGGCCCTCATCACGACGGCCGCCGGTCTCACGATCGCCATCCCGATCAACATCTTCCACAACTACTTCGTCACCCGGATCGATCGCCTGGTGATCGAGATGGAAGAGAGCGCGCAGCGTCTGATCGATGCGCTGCACGAGCGCGAGGCGCGCGCCGCGGTTAGCTGAGCCTCGGCGGACGCGTAAGTTCAACGACGGCCCGCTCCCCGAGCGGGCCGTTCTTTTTGATACGGGAAGGCGCGCACGTCCCGCTCTCGGCGTCCGATCCGTACTTGCGTCGGAGCCCCCCAGGCTCACTTTATCGGTGGCGCCCCCCGCCCGTGACTCCGACTCTCGATCGAAGACGGGTCACGGCGAGGCCTTGAACCAGGAGGCTGGACCCATGTTCTTCAGTCCCCGCCCCTTCGCGATGGCTCCCTGGCTGGCTCTTCCCCTGTTCATGCTGCTCGCTCCCGTCGGCCTGACCGCGCAAGGCGGCGTCGCGGGCACGGTCACGGACGAGGCGACCGGCGCACCGCTCGCCTCGGTCTTCGTGGAGGTGGTGAGCGACGCCGGAACCGTCGTAGGCACTGCCGTAACCGGGCCGAGCGGCACCTACCGCATCGGCGGCATCCCGGCCGGCACGTACACGATCCGGTTCACCTCGCCCGGCTGGCGGACGAGCACGCTGGCGGGCCAGACGATCACGGCCGGACAGCTCACGACGTCGTCGACCACCATGGGGGAGCAGAGCTTCCAGCTGAACCCCATCACGGTCACGGCCTCCAAGACGCAGGAGAAGGCGCTCGACGCGCCGGCCGCCGTGGAGGTGGTCCAGACCCGCGACATCGACGAGCGTCCGGCCACCACGATCGCCGAGCACGTGCGCGACAAGGCGGGCGTGGACGTCATCGACACGGGCGTGCAGGGCAGCTACGTGGTGGTCCGCGGCTTCAACAACATCTTCTCGGGCGCGACGCTGACGATGACGGACAACCGCATCGCCCGCGTCCCGTCCCTGCGGGCCAACATCTCCCACCTCAACCCGACCACCAATCTGGACCTCGACAAGGTGGAGATCGTGCTGGGGCCGGGCTCCGCGCTGTACGGGCCGAACGCGGCGAGCGGCGTCATCCACAGCATCACCAAGTCGCCGATCGACTATCCCGGCGCCAGCTTCACGGTCGGGGGCGGGCTGCGCCAGCAGGCCGATGGGCAGGGCGCCGGCGGCCTGCCCTTCGACGGGAGCGACAAGGGCCTCTTCCAGGCCGAGGGCCGCGTCGCGGTGGCTCCCAGCGAGAAGTTCGGCGTCAAGGTCTCGGGGCAATACTTCTCGGGCACCGAGTTCACCTTCATCGACCAGGCCGAGTTCGAGGCGCAGCAGGACGCGACCGCCTGCGTGGCGTCGAATTACAATCTCGGGAACCCCGACTGTTTGGCTTTCTCGCAGGGGCTCGACCTGACGAGTCCGGCCGATCAGCAGCTGTTGCGGCGCTCGGTCGACAACGCCGCGCGCGGCCGGAACAACGATCTGGAGCGCTGGTCGGTGGACGGGCGGGTGGACATCCGGCCCGATCCCGAGACGAGCATCGTGCTGTCGGGGGGACGGAACAACTCGCTCGCCTCGGTCGACCTCACGGGCCTGGGGGCGGGGCAGGTGGTGGACTGGGCGTACAACTACCTGCAGGGCCGACTCAACTACAAGGATCTGTTCGCGCAGGTCTTCTGGAACCGGAGCGACAACGAAGACGCGTTCCTCCTTCGCAACGGCAGGCCGCTCGTCGACAAGTCCTCGCTCATCGTGGTCCAGCTCCAGCACACCTCGCGCTTCGGCGAGGAACACCGCGTCATCTACGGCGGCGACGCGCTGTGGACGGTGCCGGATACGGATGCCTCGATCAACGGCCAGAACGAAGCGGACGACGAGATCACCGAGGTGGGCGGCTACGTCCAGTGGGAGTGGGCGCTCGATCCGAAGTGGGACTTGGTCGGCGCCCTGCGCGTGGACAACAACTCGCGGCTCGAGGACCCCGTCTTCTCGCCGCGCGCCGCGATCGTGTACAAGCCGGACTTGGCCAACACCATCCGGGCCACGTTCAACCGGGCCTTCTCCACGCCGACCACGCTCAACCTGTTCCTCGACATCTCGGGCGGCACGGTGCCCATCGTGGGCCCGTTCCGCTACGACATCCGGGCCACCGGGAGTCGGGAGGTGGGGCACCTCTACATGCGGGACGCGAACGGCATCCCCATGCACATGTCCCCGTTCAACGCGCTGCTAGGCGGGAGCCCGCGCGACTTCCTGCCCACCACGACCGCCCAGCTGTGGAGCGAGGTGTCCGCGTTCCTGGCCGGTCATCCGCAGCTCGGCCCCCTGTTCGCGCCCGGGGCGCCCACGCGTCCGGCCGCGCCCAGCGAGGCCCAGGTGGGCATCGTCTCGCTCCTGCTCGATCCGGGCGTGGCCGCAGGGCAGCCCCCGCCCCCCGGCTGCATCGCGGCTCCCTTCTGCACGCTCGTCGACCTGCGGACGCTGCAGGACGTCCCGCGCCTCAAGCCCACCATCACCAACACGCTCGAGGTGGGCTACAAGGGTCTCTTGAGCGGGCGCGTGCTCCTCGGGGTGAACGGCTGGTGGAGTCACATCACGGACTTCACGTCGGCGCTGCGGCTCGCCTCGCCGAACCTGTTCCTGAACGGGCAGCAAGTGGCCGCCTACCTGGCCCAGACCTGGGCGCCGTTCGTGGGCGTGCACCCGGCGTTCCCCAACCAGGCCGCGCTCCAGGCCACCGTGACCGCGGCGGCCACGGCGATCGGCCGACTCCCGCTGGGCACCGTGACGCCCCAGAGCGTGGGCGGCACGACCTCGGCGATGGCGTTCGTGTACGAGAACCTGGGTAGCGTGGACGTGTTCGGAGGGGAGATCTCGGCCACCTTCATGGTGAGCGACGAGGTCGAGCTGACAACGAGCTTCTCGGTCGTGGACAAGAACGAGTTCGAGAGCTCGGGGGCCAACGCCCAGCTGGTCCCGCTCAACGCGCCGACCGTGAAGGGCACGGCCACGTTCAATTACCGGAACGACGATGCGGGCTTCAACGGGGGCGTGCGGTTCCGCGCCCAGAACGGGTTCCCCGCCAACTCGGGCGTCTACATCGGCGATGTCGACGCGTTCGGGGTGGTCGACGCGGGGGTGGGCTGGCGGATGCCCGGGTTCCGCGACCTGTGGCTGCAGGTCGACGTGCAGAACCTGTTCGACAACTCGTACCAGACGTTCGTCGGGGCGCCGGAGCTCGGACGCCTGATCCTGGCGCGGGCACGCTGGGACTACAACCCGTTCTAGAGCCGAGGCGCTGGCCGTGGTAGCGAGGCCGTCTCGCTAGGGTCGATGCGGGCGTAGGGCGACGCGGACGTCGAGAAACCGACGCGTCGCGGGCGGCTCGCCGGTACGGAACCGGCGGGCCGAGATCG
>JBFIOX010000214.1:0-4896 GCA_041610455.1 Gemmatimonadota bacterium | reverse complement strand
GAGGACGGTCGTCTGGGCAACGGGGCGGTCCTTCCCCGAACGGCGCCCGCGCCCGTCGCCGGTGCGCGCAGGTTCGGGCAGATCAGCGCGGGAGATCGTCACACTTGCGCGGTGACGCTTGCCGGTGTGCCCCATTGTTGGGGCTCGGGAGCCGATGGCCGTCTGGGCACCGGCAACCTGAACGACAAGCTCGAGCCCACCCCGGTGACCGGCGCCGCCGGCTTCTCCCGGGTGACTGCCGCGATGGATCATTCCTGCGGGGTGTCGTCGGACGGATCGGCCTTCTGCTGGGGGCGGGGCACGAACGGCCGACTGGGCACCGGGAACGAGAACACGCGGCTCAGCGCGGCGAGGGTCGTGGCCGGCTGAGGTCGACATGGCGGGCACCCCGGGGATTCCGTACGCTCAGGCATGTCTGAGGGCGGACGGCAACCGGGATCCCCGCCGCGGGCCAATCGGCTCGCCACCCAACAGAGTCCCTACCTCCTGCAGCACGCCCACAACCCGGTGGACTGGTATCCGTGGGGGGACGACGCGTTCGAGCGCGCCGCCGCGGAGGACAAGCCCATCTTCCTCTCCATCGGGTACGCGACGTGTCACTGGTGTCACGTCATGGAGCGCGAGTCGTTCGAAGATCCCGAGATCGCGGCGCTCCTGAGCGACTCCTTCATCTCCGTCAAGGTGGACCGCGAAGAGCGTCCGGACATCGATGGGGTGTACATGACGGTGTGTCAGCTGATGACCGGGCACGGCGGCTGGCCGCTCACCGTGGTGATGACCCCCAGCAAGAAGCCCTTTTTCGCGGGCACCTACTTTCCGCCCGAGAGCCGGTATGGGCGGGTTGGAATGCGGGAGCTGCTCCCCCGACTCGCGGCGCTGTGGCGGGAGCGGCGCGACGATCTGGAGGCTTCGGGCGAGGCGGCGCTGGCCGCGGTCCGGGAGAGCGAGGCGCTGCCCCGGGGGAGCGGGGGTGGCGAGCCGGGGCCGACCACGCTGCGGCGCGGATACGACGAGCTGGCAACGCGCTTCGATGCCCATCAGGGGGGGTTCGGCCGCGCCCCCAAGTTCCCGACCCCGCACCAGCTCCTCTTCTTGCTCCGTTGGCACGCCCGCGCGGGCGACGCGCACGCCCTCGAGATGGTCGAGCGCACGCTCACGATGATGCGGCGTGGCGGCATCTTCGATCACGTGGGATACGGGTTCCACCGCTACTCGACGGACCCGCGCTGGCTGGTGCCGCACTTCGAGAAGATGCTGTACGACCAGGCGCTGCTGGTCATGGCGTACGCGGAGACGTGGCAGGTGACCGGGAACCATCGCTACCGGCGGGTCGTCGACGAGATCCTGGAGTACGTCCTGCGCGACCTGACCGATCCGGAGGGCGCCTTCTACTCGGCCGAGGACGCCGACAGCGAGGGGCGCGAAGGCGCCTTCTACCTGTGGCGTCGCGAGGCGTTCGACGCGGTGGTGACCGGCGCGCTGGGGGACGACGCCGCGGCGCTGGGCCGACGGGCCTTCAACGTCGAGGGCCGGGGCAACTTCGCCGACGAAGCCACCGGCGAGCGCACCGGCGAGAACATTTTGCACCGCCGCGAGCCCCTCCCGGACCTGGCCGCCGCCCTCGACCGGCCGGCCGAGCAGCTCGCGACCGAACTGGAGGCCATCCGGCTGGCGTTGTTGGAAGCGCGGACCCGGCGCGAACGTCCGCTTCTCGACGACAAGATCCTCACCGACTGGAACGGTCTCATGATCGCGGCGCTCGCCCTCGCCGGACGCGCGCTCCGCACCCCGACGTACGCGGAGGCAGCGGCCCGCGCGGCCCGCTTCATCCTGGAGCGGATGCGCGACGCGGACGGCCGTCTCATGCATAGGTATCGCGGCGGGGACGCGGCCATCCCGGCCGGTGCGGCGGACCACGCGTTCTTGGCCTGGGGCCTGACCGAGCTCTACGCGGCGACGCTGGACGTGGCGTGGCTGGAGGAGGCGGTGCGCCAGATCGACGAGCTGCTGGCCGGGTTCTGGGACGAGTCCGGGGCGGGGTTGTTCACCGTGGCCCACGACGTGACCGACGTACCCGTTCGCCAGAAGGAACGCTACGACGGGGCCATTCCCTCGGCGAACGCCGTCGCCTGGTACGTGCTGGGCCGGGTCGGGCGGCTGACCGGCGACGCTCGCCTCCTGGCCCGCGCCGACGCGCTGGGGCGGAGCTTCGCCTCCGCGGTTGAAGCGGCGCCCTCCGCGCACGCCATGTGGCTCGTCGGGCTCGACCTGCACCTGGGGCCCGGACACGAGGTCGTCATCGTGGGCAGGCCCGGGGCCGCGGACACGGAGGGGCTCCTCGAGGCGCTGGCGCGCGCCTATCGGCCTCGGACGGCGGTGCTGCTCAAGCCCCTCGAGGCCGAGGCGCGCGCGCGGCTCGAGCGGCTGGCCCCGTTCACCGCGGCGCACGCGCCGCTGGATGGGCGCGCCGCGGCCTACGTGTGTTCGGGCTTCACCTGTCAGCGGCCCACGAGCGACACCTCGGAGATGCTCGCGCTGCTCGACTGAGCGCGCCCGCCGGAGGGCGGCCCGGAGGCGGGCGGCGCTGCGGTGACGCTCCCGTGCCGCACGAGCGACTCCCACAGGACCGGCTCGAACGCGAAGATCGTCCCCGAGACCGCGATCGGGACGCCCACCAACATGACGAGATACACCAACCCCCCCGCCAGCGCCGTGCGAAGCCCGGCGGGCTGGTGCCCGAGGCGGGGGATGACCGTCTGCGCGATCCGCACGCGTTGGGCGGCGGGCGACGAGGCGTACGGTGGCTCTTGGAGCACCTGGAACACCGTCCGGATCCGCTCCGCTTCGGAGACGCGCGGGCGAAGCCTCCCGCGCACGCGCACCATGGTGACGGCCGCCTTCCAGGCCGACTTGAGCGATGTGAGGAGGACGAGCGCGATGCCGGCCAGCACCGGGTCGCGGAACATCCAGGCCGCGCCTCCGAAGAGCACGGCGCCCGCGCCCAGAAAGGCCGTTTGCGCGCGGGGGAAACGTCCCAACAGGAGCGTCTCGACGATGCGGCCGCCGTCGAGCGGCGAGATGGGAAGCAGGTTGACGTAATTGACGAGCAACAGGGTCGTGGCCGTGGCCAGCCACCACATGCCGCCGTCGTGCAAGAACGCATACAGCGCCATGAGGCCGAGCAGGATTCCCGGGGCCGGGCCGAGCAGGTGGACGAGCGTCCGCTGCTCGGGCGAGGCCTTCTCCCTCTCTCCCATCGCGCCGCCGCCCAGGAACGGAATGAACAGGATGCGCCGGTCCCGGTATCCGAACGCTTCCATCGCCGCCACGTGGCCGAGCTCGTGGAGCAGGATCGCGCCAAGCACGATCCAGGCGAGCTGCCAACCCACCCACCAGCCCATGACGAGCACGCAGGCGGCGCCACTGACGGCCCCGGCCCGCCACTTCGAGCGGCGCGAGCGTTGCGCCAGCCGGCAGGCCTGGGCGCCGAGCTCGTACCGGTAGCCCCAGGCCATCGCGGCGGCGCGCGCCTCGTCCAGGCTGGGCCCCGCGGCGTCGGTCACCGGCGCCAGGTTGGCGCGCCACAATTGCTGGCGGGCGCGGGCTCGCGCGGCGGCCGCTTCGGCGGCCAGGACGCGGCGCTGGCCTCGCAGGAAGCGGCCCGCCAACCGCCAGGCCGGCACGGCGCGGAACCTCCAGGCGACGTCGTCCCCCGTTCCGTCCCCCTCCGACGTGGCCCGGACCGTCAGCCCGTGGCCCTCCCAGGCGCGCACGGCTTCGTGAAGCGCCTGCTCCTCCCGCGGCGTCCAGGCGTCGAGACCGACGTGGGCGGCCGCGTCCAGGCCGCCCCACGGCTGGAGGGCGTGCAGGTGGAGGGCCCACTGACGTCCCAGGTCGTTGGTGTCGCGATCGTGGCAATCCCAGTCGGGTGGAAACCCCGGCGTCAGGTGGGTCAGGCCATCGAAGGTCGCGACGACGCGCCCATCCTCGAGCGCCGAGATGAGGGCCACGCGGTAGGGACGCTCCCCCATTCCCGGCAGCGGCGGGCCCACGAAGGCGAGCGCGCCGCTCTCGCCGTGCACGTACGCGCGCTCGGGACGGGGGCCCTCGCACGCGTCCACCGAATCCACCCAGCGCGCGCCCGCCAGCGAGAATCCCAGCGGCAGGAGGTCCCGTTCCGCCGCCTCGAAGACGGGGTCCAGGTCGGCCGGAAGCCCGTCCGGCGCCACGTGTCGGATGCGTGGCCGTCGCACGCGACGCGCACGCACGTGCCGCCACACCAGCCCCCGAATGCCCAGCGGCAACAGGACGATGGCGATCGCGACGGCGAGACCGATCTTCCAGAGACTCATGGCGGACGACCTATCGGCGCTCGAACCCGATCCGGGGCGCGCTTCGGGGCCCGCCGGCCTTCTACGGGGCGGGCGCGCGCCTCCCTTCGGCCCCTGGGCCCGCGCAAGAAGGACACAAGTCCCCCAAGTCGGCTGGGGACGGGCACATGCGATGAGCGGGGTCGCCTCGGCCCCGGGGTATTCTGCCAGGCATCGTGCACCGCCGAGGAGCGTGGGTGAACCCGGCGGGGCGCCCGGCGCGCGTCGCCGGGCGGTCGATCACGAGCTTCGCCGCCCCCTCGGTCACTCGCCCCGGTAGACGATGCGCCAGATCCGCCCCCCGCGGTCGTCGCCCACGAACAGCGCGCCGTCGGGCCCCACCGCGAGGCCGGAGGGGCGGTGCGCGGCGCCGCTTGGGCTCACATCCGGACCGGCGAACCCATCGGCGAACACCTCCCACTCGCCGGTCGGCTCCGCGCCGCCGACCGGCACGAACACCACGTTGTATCCGCCCTGGGGCAGCGGGGCGCGGTTCCACGACCCGTGGAACGCGATGAACGCGCCG
>JBFIOX010000213.1:0-4896 GCA_041610455.1 Gemmatimonadota bacterium | reverse complement strand
TGTACGAGGCGCTCGAGGGGGCGGAGAGCGTCTTCGTGCTGACCCACGACAATCCGGACCCGGACGCCCTCGCTTCGGCAGCGGCGCTCGCCGTGCTCCTGGAGCGGGTGGGCGGGCTCGCCACGCGGGTCGCCTTCGGCGGCATCATCGGGCGGGCCGAGAACCGCGAGCTGTTGCAGGGCATGGGGATCTCTTTCGAGCGCATCGAAGACCTCGCGATCCCCGGCGGCGTGCCGGTCGCGTTGGTCGACACCCAGCCGCGGGCCGGCAACAACTCGCTCCCGGCGGGCCGCATCGTGTCGGTGGTCATCGACCACCATCCCCCGCGCTCCGACACGGTCGCGGCCGAGTTCACCGACATCCGCCCCGACTACGGGGCCAGCGGATCGATCCTGGTCGAGTATCTGCGCGCCGCCGGGATCGAGCCCGAGCCGTGGCTGGCCACCGCGCTGTTCTACGCGATCCAATCGGAGACGCTCGATCTGGGCCGGGAGGCCTCCGAGGCGGACGTCCAGGCGAGCCTGTACCTGTATCCGCGATCCGATCCCGCGGCCATCTCCCGCATCCGTCACGCCCGCGTCCCGCCCACCTACTTCCGCGCGCTGTACGAGGCGCTCGACGTGGCCCGGAAGTACGACCGGGTGGTCGCCATCCCCATGGGCACGCTCCCGTACCCCGACATGGTCGCCGAGATGGCCGATCTCTTTCTCCAGATGAACGGGGTCGATTGGACGCTCGCCCTCGGCCGGTACCGCGATCGGCTGCTGTTCTCGGTCCGTACCTACGACGGCCGCGCGCACGCCGGCAGCCTGGTGCGCGAGGCCATCGGAGGGCGCGGTCCGGCCGGGGGACACGGGACCTTCGCCGGCGGTCAGATCGACCTGGGCGGCGCGACGGACGCCGAGTCCGAAGAGATCCGGGCCGATGTGCTGCACGACCTGCTGCGGGCGCTGGGCGCGGACCCCGACCGCTCCGAGCCGCTGGTCCCGGAAGACCCGGCCCGCCCCCGTCCGTCCGGGGACACGGCCGAAGAGCACGAGCGGTGACGCGCGCCGCGCCCACCCTCCGCATCGGTGTGACGGGCAGCGTGGCGGCCGGCAAGTCCGCGGTGGGGCGGCTGTTCGAGCGGTGGGGCGCATGGCGCATCGACGCGGACGAGCTGGCCCGCGAAGCGGTGCGGCCGGGAAGCCCGACGCTGCGCGAGATCCGCGCGCGTTGGGGCGACGCGGTGCTGGCCCCGGACGGCTCCCTGGACCGCGGGGCGATGCGCGGCATCGCGTTCGAGGACGAGGCGGAGCGCCGCGCGCTGGAGCGACTGGTGCACGCGGGCGTCCGCGAGCTGCGCGGCGAGCGGCGCCGCGCCGCCGCGGCCGCGGGGGCGCGGGTCGTGGTGGAGGAGGTGCCGCTCCTCTTCGAAGTCGGCCTGGAGGACGAGTACGACGCCATCGTGGTGGTCGATGCGCCCGTCGCCCTCCGAAAAGAGCGCGCCCGGCGCGCCCGTGGCTGGTCGGACGAGGAGTTCGCGGCCATCGAGGCCAGTCAGATGCCCGTCGCCGAGAAGCGGGCCGCGGCCGATCACGTGATCGAGAACGCGTCCGACCTCGAGGCACTCGCCCGCGCCGCGCGCCTCGTGTGGGACCGGGTGGCGGCCGTGGCGAAGCGGCCCCGCCCCGACCCTCGCGCGGTTGACGGGGGCCGAGGCCCCGCCTAGGGTCTCCCCGCCATGTCCACCCGCGAGCCGGAGTTCCGCTGAGCGTCTCGCCCGCCCCCGAGGCGCGCCTGCGCGCGCTGTCCGCGATCCGCGACCGGCTGCTGGCGGCCGAATCGGTCGTGCTCACCACCCACGTCAACCCGGACGGCGACGGTCTGGGAAGCATGGTCGCCGTCGCCCGGAGGCTGCGCGTGCACGGGGTCGAAGCCACCATCGTCACGCCCAGCCGCGTCCCGGATTCGTTGACGTTCGTCGTGAAGGGCGTCCCGGCCATGGTCGCCGGCGAGCCCGCGGCTTCCGACGTGCTGGAGCGGGCCGGGGCCGTCGCCATCCTCGATACGGCCGAGACCTCACGGCTCGGCGCGCTGGCGGCCCACGCGGTGCGCACCGGTGGCGTGGTGATCGACCACCACGTGCCCGTCGGCGACCCGCCCGTCGAGCCGGCCGTGCGTGATCCGTCGGCCTGCGCCACGGGCGAGCTGGTCTACGATCTCCTGCAGCTCGACGGGTCGCCCCCCACGCCCGCGGAGGCCGATGCGCTGTACGTGGCCATCGCGACCGACACCGGCTCGTTCCAGTTCTCCAACACCACGCGCCGGACGCACGAGATCGCGGCCGACCTGCTCGACATCGGCGTGGATCCGGGGGCCATGTACCGCCAGCTCTACGGCGTGTACACCCGAGGACGGCTGGCCCTGCTCCAGCGAGGCCTGGGGGGGCTGGAGATCGATCCGCGCAGTCCGATCGCCTGGATCGCGATCGACCATCGGGCCCTCGGGGAGACGGGGGCGCGCGGCGAGGACATGGAAGGTCTGGTCGAGTTTCCGCGTCGGCTCAAGGACATCGAGGTGGGGATCCTCTTCCGAGGCCTCTCGGAGGCCCGAACCAAGGTCTCGCTCCGCTCGAACGGGGCGGTGGACGTGGCCGGGGTGGCCCAGGCGCTGGGCGGCGGCGGGCACGAGAAGGCGGCCGGCGCCGTCGTCGAGCTCGGCCTGGAAGAGACCATCTCCGCGGTGCTCCAGGAACTGCGCCCGCTGGTGGACGCGGTGACGGGCGCCGGGGACGGCCCGGGCGCCGGGCCCGATGGGGGCGGGCGCTCCGCCGCCGTCCCGCCGGGAGGGACGCGCGAGCGCGAGGGCTGACCGACCCCCGCGCGAGCCGCGGCCGATTGCCGCTGCGGGTCGCGCGCTCGTATGTTTCCTGCGTCCCGAGTTGCGTCTGACGAGGTGGCCCTGCGGCCACCGGGTGGGGAACACGGTGTCGGGAGGTGCGATGGGCGCGCAGGAGACGGAGACAGCGGTCCGGCCCCGATCGGTCGAGGGCCCCGAGCTCAACGGGGGGGCTTCGCAACTGGCGCAGCGGCTCACCGAGCTCGCGCAGCGCGTGCCACCCCGGCAGATCGCCGATGTGTGGCTCTTTCCCCCGCTTCCTGCCCTCGAGGCGTCGTCCGAGTTCCTCCTCTTCACCCGCATGCTCGAGGATGGCGGACGTGCCCTCTACAGCGCCCGCATGGTGCCCGCCAACGGACGTCCCACGCACCAGGTGGTCGTGGAGCACGGCCGCGCGCCGGCCGACCGGGTGCCGAAGCTCGTGACGGGTCTCCAGCATCGCTTGGGCGAAGGCTCGCCCGCGCGACACGTGTCGATCGAGGGCGACGGCGAACGGTGGCGAGCCCTGCTCGAGAGCGCGGGCGAGGCGAACGCGCGCGATTGATCCGCTTTCGGGCGCCCGTTACAATCTTTTCGACAAGCGGCGACGCGCGCCATCGTCTCTGGCGCCGCGATTCGCCGGCCCCGACGCACGACTCTCCGTGGAAGATGAAGTGAGCGGATTCGACGATTCCCCGATGTGGTCCGTCCGACGCGACGCACTCAAGCGGGCGCTCGAAGCAGGCGGGCACCGTTTCACGACCCAGCGCGAGGCCGTGTACGAAGTGCTGGCGGGCACGACGGCCCACCCGACGGCCGACGATGTGTTCACCGCGGTGCGCCGTCAGTTGCCGGATATCAGCCTGGCCACCGTGTACAAGGCCCTCGAGGCATTCGTCCAGTGCGGCGTGGCGCGCAAGCTCGCGCTGGGAAACGGTCCGGCCCGCTACGACGGCCGCACCGATGCGCACGAGCACATCCGCTGCCTGTCGTGCGGCCGCTTGCAGGACATCGAGGGGCTCCGGCCCGAGGACTGGATGGAGGGCATCGCCGAGCTCACGCCTTATCGGGTCGTGGGCGTCCGGCTCGAGTTGGAAGGGTATTGCCCGGACTGCGTGCACTGAGGGAGTGCCCCTCTCCTCGTCTGCGGCGGCCCCGTGAACGCGGGTGACTTGCCGGGGGCGCTCGGCGCCCACGCCTGGGAGAACGTTCCCAACTACCTGGACCTCCCGCCCCAGCACACCGCGTGGGATTCGTCGGGGGTCGTCATCCTCCCCATCCCGTACGAAGCCACCACGAGCTGGGGCGCGGGGACGCGCCAGGGTCCTTCGGCGATCATCGAAGCGTCGCGCTACGTGGAGTGGTACGACGAGGAGCTCGACCGCGAGCCCCACGAGATCGGGATCTGCACGCTGCCCGCGGCCTTTCTCGGCCTGTCGGGTCCCGAGCGGGCCATCGCCGATCTCCGGGCGTTGTACGACGACCTCCTGGACGCGGCCGGCGGACGGTTCGTGATCGGGCTCGGGGGCGAGCACTCGATCTCGAGCGCCCCCGCCCGCGCCTGGGTCGACCGGCTCGGGGACGAGGTCTCCATCCTGCAGCTCGACGCGCACTCCGATCTGCGCGATGCCTATCACGGCACGCCGTGGAACCACGCCTGCGTAATGCGCCGGGTGCTCGAATCGACGTCGGAGATCGTGGCGGTCGGCGTCCGCGCGCTCACGAGCGAGGAGCGCGCCTGCATCCGCGAGCACGACATCCTGACCGTGTTCGCGCACGAGATGCGGTCCGCGGGTTGGATCGAGCGGGTGGTCGAGGGGCTGAGACCCCACGTCTACGTGACCTTCGACGTGGATTTCTTCGATCCCGCGCTCATGCCGGCCACGGGGACGCCCGAGCCGGGGGGCGGCGACTGGTGGGACGCGGTGAACCTGCTGGAGGCCGTCTTCCGCGAGCGCGACGTGGTGGGGGCCGACGTCGTGGAGCTTGCCCCGCGCCGCGGCGAAGAGGCGTCGGCGTTCACGGCCGCCAAGCTCG
>JBFIOX010000212.1:0-4980 GCA_041610455.1 Gemmatimonadota bacterium | reverse complement strand
TCGGCGAGCGGACGGCCGACGCCGATCTGTGGGCGGGTCTGGTCCCGGCCTGTCGCTTCCTGGGCCTGTACGACGCTTCGGTCGTCGCACACGAGCGGGCTCGCGGCTTGGATCCGAAGATCTCGACCAGCGTCGAGCACACGTACTTCCAGGCGGGCCGCTACGACGACGTGGCTCGCGTGACCGAATCGCCCTTCCTGCTCGCGGCGGTGGCGGCCGCGCGGGGCGACGAGGCGCGCGCACGTCTGATCCTGCACGAGTCGGCGGAGCTCGAGTTCGAGGGACTGCGAGAGTTCTTCCTCGGCGCGCTGGTGGCGGCGTTGGAAGATCGATCCGACGACTGCGAGGAGCGCGCGCGGGGAGTCATGGAGCGAGGGCTGCGCGACCCCGAGGCCCTCTACTTCTTCGCGCGCGTTCTCGGACGATCGGGCAAGGTGGACTTCAGCCTCGATCTATTGGAGCAGGCGATCGCGAGGGGCTTCTATTCCATCCGGGCGCTCGAGCTCGACCCCTGGCTGGAAGTCCCCCGACGTACGGAGCGCTTCCGAGCCGCCCTCGCGTGTGCCGCGGCCGGCCGCCGCGAGGCCGTGACGGCGTACCGCGCGGCCGGTGGCCCCCGCATACTGGGGGTCGAAGAGACGTAACGGCCGCCCGCCCGACCCGTCTCCCTCCGTCGAGTCCGCGAACGCTCTGGCCCCCGGGATCAGCCGCTCGGGCGGCCCCGCGTCCCCGTCACCCGCGAGTCCTCGTGCGTCGCCCCACCGTCGGAATGCGACCAGCGGATGCTCTCGAAGGTGAACGAGATGTCCTCGACCGGCTCGCCCGCCTCGGACATCGTCGCGGTTACGGATGTGATCTTGGCGTTGGTGAGCGTGATCGTATACGTCCCCACCATGCCACCCCCGCTCCGGCTCGGAAACGCGAGCTCGACCGAGGCGAGCGTCTCCGCTCCGGTGAGGGCCTTGTAGATGTACGGGGTCGACTTGTCGACCGCCTTGCGGATCCGGATCGGCGCGTATCGCCGCTGCCCGGAGCTGCGCGCGGCGACGCCGGACGACTCCACGGTCAGCTCGTGGTGGAAGTCGAGGATCTGTGCGCGATTGGTCACGACCGTGCGATTCGCGACACCGTGGGTTTGAAAGGTGATGGTGGCCTGGCCCGTCAGCGAAGCGGGCAGGGCGAGCGCCCCCGCCAGCCCGAGCAGCGTCCACATCGTCGACCGTGACCCCGCTGTCCGGCGGGTCGTACGGCGGGCACGCGCAAAACGGCTCTCCATCGTCTCCTCCCGTGAAAAGGGCGATGAAGCCGTCGGAGGGCAGATGGCGTGCCGCCGTACTCCTCGACTCCGTGCGGAGTGGTCCGGTCGGGGACCCGGGGACGCGCGCTCGAGCGGCGCTCAGCAGCCCACGTCGAACACCACGCGCGTCAGCCCTCCCGTGAAGGCGCTCACGCTCTGTGTCGAGACCCCGCTCTTGATGAAACAGGTGCCCGTCGGCAGCAGGGTCGCGCCGTAGGGGTTCTGGGGCGGCGAGCCGAAGATGAACGTGACGCTGTCGGACACGACCATCGGCTGGGTCTGCGCGATGCCCGCGGCGTCGGTCACGATGGCGTCGAACGTCTCGATCTCGCCCGGCAGCGGCGGCTGCGAGATCCGGGTCACGACCCGGATCCGAGTCAACGGGGTGGGCGGCTGACCGGTCGCCTCCACGCCGCACACGATCCGGAATACGAGTTGGATCTGGCCCCCCGTGGGCAGGAAATGCGGCCCGGGCGTGACCTGCGTGACGACGCAGCTCGGATCTCCGGTCTCGACCCACACGTCGACGGGTCCCGGCGTCACGCCGGTCACGCCGATAGAATCGCGCCGTCCGATCGGCTGACCCGGACGGCCGTCGACGAAGACGGTGTAGTCCTTCGGTCCGGGACCTCCTTCGGTGATCGTGATGATGCCGACTTCACCGCCCGCGCTGCAGTCGATCTCGAACATCGTGGCGCCCAACACCTGCTCCTGCGGCGGAATCATCACTTCGCGGCGTGCGTTTCCGTTCACGACCACGCAGGGCTCGGGGTGGAGCGTGACGAAGCGCCCGCCCCCCGCCAGAGCGGCCAGCGTGTCGGCCCCGTCCCTGGCGATCGGGCGCCCTCCGCGAGTGCCGTCCACGTCGAAGGTGTACGAGGCGGGCCCGCCGAGCCCGATCGTCCGCGTCTGGACGTCGAGGGCGTCGATCTCGGTCAGGTCCACATGTACGACGAAGCCGTCCTTCTCGGCCCGGAACACGGGAGGAGTGCCCCGCATCAGAGGCCGTCCCCTGCCCACCAGCTGTCCGGTGAAGCGCACGCGGCCCTTGGGTACCGTGATGGGGAAGGTCACGGAGCAATCCTCGCCCGAGCCGAGCTCGCGCCGCTTCATGCGCGGCGTCTCACCGACCGGGGAGACGAGGAGCGTGGCCAGATCGGCCTCCTCGCACACGAAGGCTCCCGAAGAGCCGCGCACGCCCTCGAGCGAGAAGCGCACCGAGCTGCTCGACTCTCCCGAACTCGCGAGCGGCGTCTCGCCGCACGCGCTCAGCGCGATCGCGCAGACCGCGCCACCGATTCCGTTTCTCCAGCTTTTCGACCTGTTCACGACGACCTCACGCGACTGCCGGTTCACGCCCCGGCCCGACTTGTGGATCACACCTCACACCGTGGCGGGAACAGGGCGAGTTCCGCGCCCGGGCGTGCCAGGCGCCGATCTCATTTCGGGGCGGCCGTTTGCGCTGGGACCAAGCGGAGGCGGAAAGGGGGCGATCATGTCGCAGTCGTGCAACGATGTTGCGTACCGCTTGCAACCAACGTGGGCGATTACAGGTTTTGTTGCGCGCTTGCTGCAATCCGGGAATCCGGGCTTCTCTCGACGCGGAGGCCGGATCCCGCTAGGCTCCCGAGGTCCCGACGGTCACCGGGGGGGTGCGGCCAGGAGGATCCCGATGAGGAGAACCCGCGCGTCCCTCGCGACCGCGTCGGCGGCCTTGGTCCTGGCGGGGTGCTCGTCCCAGCTCATCTTCCGCACCGGCTTCAGTGCCGGGACCGGGAGCCCCGCCGGACCCCCGTTCGGCAGCCCCGCCGACGATCAGATCACCGTGCAGGATCCGGGGAATCCGGTCCTCACCTCCGGAGCGCTCACCTTCTCCCCGCCGCACGGGAAATGGGCGTACTTCTTCTCGCACCCCGTCGATCCGGCCAAGACGACGAAGACCATCTTCTGGAAGGGCCAGCTGACCGGTGGGGGCGGCCCGTTCGTGGCGTTCGTGACGGCGCATGCCAGCGTGGGAACCCCGTTTCCGGTGGAGCCGCTGGAGATCCGGCTCGGGTCGACGTCGGTGGAGATCAGGGCGGCAAACGGAAACCTGCTCCACAGCAGCCCCCTGGTGGCCGGCGATCCGCACGATGTCTTCGTCGCGCTGCGGCTGAGCACGGATACCTATCGGATCACCGTGCAGCAGCCATCGGCTCCCCAGATCGAGTTCACGGGGTCGTTGCCGCCCGCGACCGCGAACACGCTCAAGACGAACGCGCGCATCACCCTCCACGCCGGTTTCGGCTTGAACACGAGCGGGTCCCAGACGTACGTGATGGACGACGTGATCATGCGGGAGCGGAATTAGCTCCGCCCCCTAGGCGACCGCACCCGGCGACAGGCCTCGCGTCGGGACCGCGGAGCGGCCGATCAGCTCCGCGGCGTCCCGTCTCCCCTCAGTTTCCGCGGCGTCTCGCGGCGGGCGGCGCTGGGGGCGCCGGAGGCGGAGGGTTGGCGTTCCACGCGTTCCGCGCCGCGAGCCAGCCTCCATCCGCCTGCTTGCGGAACACGGTGAGTCCCTTGGCCGAGGTCTGCCGGGGCTGTCCGCCCTCGGTCCAGTTCCCGTTCATCGTCCACCAGACGTACGCCATGTCTCCGCTCCCCCCGATCTCCTGCACCTCGTAGGAGACGGTGGCGTCCCCGAACTGCATGCCGTCGAGCCATGTGCGCCACGCGGCCCGGCCGCTCAACGGGGTCGAGCGCGGATCGAGATGGACGAAGTCCTCGGTCAAGTGCGCCGAGAGGGCGTCCCAGTCCAGCGCCGCCTCGGCGGCCAGGATCCCCTCCCAGGCGCTCTGCACGGCGGCGCGATCCTCCGCGGACAGCGGGCCGCCCGCGGGCGGAGGCGCCGCGCACCCGGCCACGAGCAATACCGCGGCCCAGCAAGGCGTCCGCGCAGAGGGGGAGGGGGTGGAGGCTCGGAGACGTCGAATCATGGTCCCTCCTGAGGCAAGAGGAGCGACAGCGCTCCCGAGCCACCCTCGTCCGCGCGCCGTCGCCGCGTCAAGGGTCGGTGGCCAACGGCGGCGGTGCATCGCGCGACGTGGCCCCGAAGAACAGGGGACACCGTCGCACCCCGGAAGCGCGCGGACCGCCGCCGCTCCGCGTCCTTGCCGCCCGCACCAAACCCGCTATATACGATCGAGGTAGCCCGGGCCTCTGAGGGCGTCTTCTACACGCCATGGCCGTCGCCCGACGGCGAGGAGCGTTCGCGCTTGTACGGGATCATCACCGCCGCCCGCTGGCGGCGCCGCCCTCCCCCCGACGACCCGCTCACACAGATTCGCAAGGCGCTGTGCGAGCGGTACGATGTGGCGCGCAAGCTGGGCGAGGGGGGCATGGCCGATGTGTATCTGGCCGACGATCTGCGCCACGGTCGCGAGGTGGCGATCAAGGTGCTCAAGCCCGAGGTCGTGGGGAGCGTCGGGGCGGCCCGGTTCCTGAGCGAGATCCGCCTCACGGCGCGCCTCCGCCACCCCAACATTCTGCCGCTGTACGATTCCGGAGAAGCGGCGGGGCTCCTCTTCTACGTCATGCCCTACGTCGAGGGGGAGTCGCTTGCCGAGCGCTTGCGCCGGGAGCGACAACTTCCCGTCGAGGAGGCGGCGCGCATCGTGCTCGAGGTCGCCGAGGCCCTCGAC
>JBFIOX010000211.1:0-5115 GCA_041610455.1 Gemmatimonadota bacterium | reverse complement strand
TGTCGGAGCCGCTCAACCGTGCTTGCCGCCCCCCGGGACGTCGGTACTTTCCTCGACCGACCCGCAAGTAGCGGGCCGATCGAGGCGGGGGCGCGACGCGGCCGATGGGTGGCGCTCGCGCGGCGGGGGGGGATCTGGGACCTCGGCGGGGCGCGCCCACGCAGAAGAGGGAGCGAGGCCGTGAGCTACTTCCGCATCCGCGGTGGCGTCGAACTCGAGGGGACGTTCACGCCGGCAGGGAACAAGAACGCCGCCCTCCCCATCCTCGCGGCGTCGCTCCTGGCGCGCGACGCCGTGCGGTTGCAGAACGTGCCCCGCATCCAGGATGTGTCGACGCTGCTGGAGATCCTCCGCAGCCTCGGGGTGGAGGCGACCTGGACCGGGGCGAACGAGCTCGAGCTGCGGGCGGGGGATGCGGACGGCGCGCGGGTCCTGGACCCCGGGCTCGCGGGCCGCATCCGCGGCTCGGTGCTCCTCGCGGGCCCGATGTTGGCCCGCTTCGGATCGGTCGAGCTTCCCCAGCCCGGAGGCGATTTCATCGGGCGCCGGCGTCTCGATACCCACTTCCTGGCCCTGCAGACCCTGGGCGCGGAGCTCGAGATCGGCAACGGCTACGTGCTCCGCGCCCCGCGTCTGCGCAGCGCCCGGATCTTTCTGGACGAGCCTTCGGTCACGGGGACCGAGAACGCCATCCTGGCGGCGGTGACCGCCGAGGGGACCACCGTGATCCGCAACGCGGCGCGCGAGCCCCACGTCCAGGACCTCTGCGGCTTCCTCAACGTGCTGGGCGCCCGCATCGCGGGGGTGGGCACGCACGAGCTGACGATCGAGGGCGTCGATGGGCTCGGTGGCGGGACCTACCGGCTGGGGCCCGACCACATCGAGATCGGCAGCGTCGTGGGTTTGGCCGCGGCCACCGGGTCGACCCTGCGGATCGCCGATGTGCCGCGGGAGGGCCTCGAGCCCCTGTGGATCGGGTTCCGCCGTCTCGGGGTCGAGTTCGAGCGACGCGATGAGGCGCTCGTCGTGCTGGGCGGCGCGGAGCTGGAGATCCAGCCCGACGTGGGCAACCAGATCCCCAAGATCGACGATGGGCCGTGGCCCGCGTTCCCGGCCGATCTGATCAGCATCGCGCTCGTGATGGCGACCCAGTGCCGGGGCACCGTGCTCGTCCACGAGAAGATGTTCGAGTCGAGGATGTTCTTCGTCGACAAGGTCGTCGCCATGGGCGCGCGCATCGTGCTCTGCGATCCTCATCGGGCCGTGGTCGTCGGTCCGTCCCCGCTCCGCGGGGCCCGGCTCGAAAGCCCGGATATCCGAGCCGGCATGGCCCTGCTGATCGCCGCCCTGGCGGCCGATGGCGAGAGCCGCATCCACAACATCCGACAGATCGAGCGCGGGTACGAGCGCATCCACGAGCGGCTCACCGCCCTCGGCGCGGACATCGAGCGCGTCTCCGAGTCCCGGGATCCGGACGAGTCGGACGCGTTTGGCCCGGACGAGGAGGGCGTGGGAGGCGGCGCGTGAGGCCGGCCCGCGCGCGCGTGCCCGACGGTACGCCCTGGGGGGCGCAGGCGCTCGCGGGGCTCATCCGAGCGGAGTCGCGCGCCGGAAACCGGCTGCATCACGACGAGTGGGAGGCGCGCATCCCGGGTCTCGCCTGCGGTATCACCGTCGCCGCCGCCGGCGATTTCGGCGTGGCGCGAGCCTCGGCCGAGGGGCTGCGCGCGCGGCACGGTGGGCTGGCGCGCGCGCTGGGGTTCGGGCGGGCCGCCGTGCCGCGGCAGGTGCACGGGGTTCGGGTGGCGACGATCGCCTCGGGGGCCACGGCACCCGGCGAGGAGCCGGCGGGCGCCGAGCGGCTGGTCGTCTCACATGACGTGGATGGCCAGGTGACCGACGCGGCGGGCTGCCTGCTCCTGACGACGGCGGCCGACTGCGTGCCCGTCTACCTGATGACGCGGGACGCCAGAGCCCTCGGCCTTCTCCACGCGGGGTGGCGAGGCGTCGCGGGAGGCATCCTCGCGCGCGGCGTCGAGGCCCTGGCCCGCCTCTCGGCGGACCCGCCGTCTTCCCTCTGGTTGCACCTGGGACCGGCGATCTGCGGCGCGTGCTACGAAGTGGACCGGCCCGTGCTCGAGGCGATCGGGCTCGAGGGAGACCGGGCGCACGTGGATCTGCGCGGCCTCCTGGTGAGCCAGGCCGCGCGTCTCGGGATCTCCGGGGAGCGCATCACCGTCTCGGCACACTGCACGAGGTGCGGAGCGGAGGGTCTCCATTCGCACCGGGGAAGCGGCGGCCGCGCCGGGAGGTCGGCGGCTTTCCTCGGCCTGCGCGGGTCGTGACGCGGGGGCGGTCGGGGGGCCGGTGGGCGCCCGAAGGGTCCGTTCGCCGCGGTCGGCCCCAAGTTGCCACAACGGGGGTGCCGGCTTAAGTTTCCGCGTGCAGGGCACACACGTCCGGCGAGGGCCGACCGGGCGAAGAATGGTTATTCGAAGTGGGGAAGCTGTCACCGGCCCCACTTTTTTGTTGCAGTAAAGGTAACGCACCCGAGATGCGGCGAGCGGAGGTCAGCGGCGTGGATGCCGGCGCGATCGAGCGATCGATCGAGAGCCTGGGGTTCGAGCTCGTGACCCTGGAGCGGGGCGGTGGCCGGAGCCGGCCGCTCCTGCGCGTCAGGATCGATCGCCCGGATTCCGCGCCGGGGCGCTCTTCGATCACGGTCGAGGACTGCGCTCGCGTGAGCCGGGCCCTGCGCGACCTGCTCGAGGCCGACGACGACGGAGGGGCGGACTGGGTTCTCGAGGTGTCGTCGCCGGGGGTGGAGCGCCCGCTCGTGAGGGCGGCGGATTTCGACCGCTTCCGGGGACAGCGCGTGCGGGTGCGCGGTTACGAACGCCTCGCCGGCACGGCGAAGCAGCTGGAGGGGACGCTGCTGGGGCTCGTCGAGGGGCGCCCGGAGGCGTTCGCGCTGGATGTCGATGGGGATCGAGTGGAGATACTACTGGAGGCGGTCGCGGCCGCCCGCCTGGCCTACGGCTGGGAGGTCGCCGCGGGCCGCGAGTCCGACTGAGCGAACGACATGAGCGATCAGATTCCAGTCGTTGAAGCGTTTCGGATGATGGCGGCGAACAAGTCGTTGTCCGAAGAGGAGTTACACGACCTGATCAGGGAAGGGATCCACGCCGCGCTGGCCCGTCGGTTCGGCGGGCCCGTGGAGGCCGAGATCGGGGTGCACGAGGACGGCGACATCTCCATCACGGTGCTCAAGGAAGTGGTGGAGGAGGTGGAGGACCCTGCGAGGCAGGTCACGCTCGAGCAGGCGCGTTGGGACGATCCCGAGTTCGAGATCGGCGACCTCATGGAGATCCCCGTCTCGTTCAAGGATTTCGGACGCAGCGCCGTCATGGCGGCCAAGCAACGGATCATCCAGCGAGTCCGCGAGGGCGAACGGGATCGGATCCGGGAGGAGTTCCACGATCGGGTTGGCGATCTCGTGTCGGGTGAGGTGCAGGCCAGCGAGCGGGGCAAGCTGGTCGTGATGCTCAACCGGGCCCGCGAGGCCGAGGCGATCATCCCGTGGCGGGAGCAGAATCCGCGCGAGCGGTTCCGCCAGGGGGAACCGATCCGAGCCGTGCTGAAGGTGTTGGAAGAGACCCCCCGCGGGCCCCGCCTCATCCTGAGCCGCGCGGACCCGCAGTTCGTGGCATCGCTGTTCGCCCTCGAGGTACCCGAGATCTATCAGGGGATCGTCGAGATCAAGGAGATCGTGCGGGAGGCCGGCGGGCGGACGAAGATCGCCGTGTCCTCGCGGGACGAGTCGGTCGATCCGGTGGGCGCCTGCGTCGGCCTCAAGGGGTCGCGCGTGCAGGCGGTCGTGTCGGAGCTGAGCGGCGAGCGAATCGACATCGTGCCGTGGCACCCCGACCCGGAGGTATTCGCCCGGCGGGCGCTGGCCCCGGCGCGCGTCGCGAAGGTGATCTCCGACTCCGCGGGCCACGTGATCACGGCGATCGTGGACGAAGATCAGCTCTCGCTGGCCATCGGGCGCAACGGACAGAACGTACGCCTGGCCTCGCAGCTGATCGGGTGGCAGATCGATCTCTATTCGAGCCGCGACTGGATGGAGCGGGGCGGACAGTCCGGTCTCTTCGCCGGAGGCGACGACTACGAGATGGTCGACTTTCCGCTCTCGGAGCTGGAGGGGATTGCGCCGGCCACGTTGGCGGCCCTCGAGGCCGCGGGCATCAGCACCTTCTACAAGGTCCTGGACATGGACCAGAACGATTTCGTGCAGGTGCCCGGGATCGGCTCGGAGGAGGCCCAGCGCCTGGAGGCCCTGATCGATGAGCTGACCGTGGTCGAAGAGCCCACCGCGCCGGCCGCCGAGGCGCCAGAGGGGGCCGAGGCGGCACCGGAGTCCGCGCCGACGGAGGAGGAGACGGCGGAGCCGGGCACGGAGGAGCCCGCCGCCGCCGCGCCGGAGGCCGACGGGGACATGCTGGCCGATGACGCCGGCGAAAGCGGCGGCGAAGACGCCCCGGATGGCAAGGCGGTCGGACCCGAGACATCGGTGGTATCGGCCGAACAGGAGTCTGCGTAACGGGCGGCGACGCCGGGCGCGGCGATCGGGTGCTGGGGCTGCTCGGCCTGGGGCGCCGGGCCGGGCGGGTCGTGATCGGCGCCCGGGCGGTACGGACGGCCGCGCGGCGCGGGCGTCTCGCCGCCATCTTGGTGGCGGGCGATGCGGCAGAGAACGCGCGCCGCCGCCTGGGGAGCGAAGCGCGCGCCGTCCCTTGCGTTACGTACGGCACGCGCGCTTCGTTGGGACGGGCACTGGGGCGGGCCGAAGTCGCCGTTGTCGGCGTGCTCGACCGATCCCTGGCCCGTCAGCTGGTGGCGCGTTGCGAGGCCGTTGGCGAAGGACCGTGAAGCACCGGATGATGGGGGCAAACCCGAGAAAGCAGGATCGCCCTTGACCAAGATGCGGGTGTACGAAGTCGCGGAAGAGCTGGGGGTCGAGACGAGCCAGCTCATCCAGATGCTGCGCGAGATGGACATTCTCGTGCGCAGCCACATGTCGACGGTCGAAGCGTCGAACGTGGCACGCCTGCA
>JBFIOX010000210.1:0-5142 GCA_041610455.1 Gemmatimonadota bacterium | reverse complement strand
TCGAGCGCCTCGACCGCCCGTCCCGCGCCGACGCCGGTGGCGAGCGGCGCCCCCACCGTCGGAAACACCCACACGCGGTCTTCCGAGCGGGTCTCGGAGAGCGTGGAGCGCGCGCGCGCGACGAGCGACTCGAACAGCGGGGTCTCGCCGGCCAGGCGGCCCACGCTGGCAGAGTTGTCGATGACCAGCGCCAGGTCGGTGGGCGCGTGGTCGCCCGCCCCGCCACGTCCGAGAAGCGGACCGGCCGCGGCCAGGGCCAGCGCGACCACGAGACCGACCCGCAAGGCGAGAAGCAGCAGGTCCGAAGCCACCCAGGACCGCGATCGGGCGTCCTCGGCGGTGGTCAGGTAGCGCAGGGCGGGAAACGCTACGCGCCGGTCGGTCTGGCGACGCCTCAGATGGAGAAGCACGGGCACGACGGCAGCGAGGCCGAGTGCCAGGGCCCACGCGTACAGGAGGCTCACGGGAGACGGGACCGCTTGTGCAGGAACTGACGGAGGGCCAGGCCGAGCGGGGTGTCCGTGGTGAGCAGCGCGTACTCCGCGCCCCAGCGCAGCGCTTCGCGGCGCCAACCGGCGATCGCGGCCTCCACGGCGTCCCGGTAGCGGCGGCGCAGGGCGGCTGAGTTGGCGCCCAGCTCCTCGCCGGTCTCGGGGTCGAAGAAGATGGCCTCGCCCGCCGCCGGGAGCTCGCGCTCGCCCGGGTCCATCACGTGGAACAGGAGTACCTCGTGCCCCCGGTGGCGGAGGAAGCGCAGCGCCGTCCTCGTCGTCTCGGGATCCACGAGCAGGTCGGAGATGAGCACGACCAGCCCCCTCCGCCGGAGCCGGCCCGCCAGATCTCGCAACGCCGAGCCGGCGTCGGTGCGGCCTCCCGATTCCAGGCCCGTGAGCTCGGTGAGGAGTCGACGCCAATGGCGCCGGGTGGTCCGGGGCGCCAGGTGCGCGCGCAGCCGGTCGTCGAAGGCCACCAGGCCCGTGGCGTCCCCCTGGCGGATGAGCAGCAGCGAGAGCGCCGCCGCGAGGAGGCGCGCGTATTCGAGCTTGGACGCGAAGCGAGCCGGGTCGGATACCCAGCTCATCGAACGGCTCACGTCGAGCAGCAGGTACGCGCGGAGGTTCGTCTCCTCCTCGAACTGCTTCACGAACAATCGGTCGGACCGGGCGTACACCTTCCAATCGAGGTAGCGGAGGTCGTCGCCGCGGTTGTAAGGCCGGTTCTCGGCGAACTCGGCCGAGAAGCCCCGCTTGGGGGAGGCGTGCAGCCCGATCAGGAAGCCCTCGACCACGCCGCGCGCCACGAGCTCGAGGTGCGCCATGCCCGCGATCTCGCGCGGACTCGCGAGGTCGAGGCGCTCGCGCGCGCCGGCCCGGGAGGTCGGGGTGGTTGCGGGCGGTTCGATCATCGGGAAAGACTAGCCGACGTCGAGACGGTCGCCAACCGGGGTCCCCCGGCGGCGAATGGACCACATTCCAGCCAGGAGCCCTGATCCCGATGAAGCCCGTTTCGCGCCCGTGTTCCCGCGTCTCGCGTCCTTTCGTCGTGCTGTCGGCGCTGTGCTGCGCGGCGTGCTCGCGGGCCCCGCAGGCGGCGGCGCAAACCGATCCGGCACGGGCCGCCGCCGCCGCCGAGACCATCACCGCCGCCGATCTGCGGCTCCGCATCGGGGCCCTCGCGGATGACTCCATGCGGGGCCGCGACACGCCGAGCCCCGAGCTCGAGAAGGCCGCGCGCCACATCGCGGACGCGTTCCTCTCCTACGGTCTGCTGCCGGCCGCGGGCGACTCGTACCTGCAGACCTACCCGCTCACCTATTCGGCCCCCGGCCCGCCCGACGGGCAGTCGGTGCGGCTCGAGGGAGCCGGGGGCGGCGCGCTCGATCCCTCGGCGTTCGTGGCGCTCCCGGGGGCGGCCGAGGCGGGCGCCGAAGGTCCGCTGGCGGCGACCGAGCCCGGCGAAGCCCCACCCGGTGGCGCCATCGCCCTCGTCCACCTGACGACGACGAACGCGCAACGCGCCCTGGGCTCGATCCGCGACCTTCTCTCCGCCGGGGCGGCGGGCGTCCTTCTGGCCGTGGATGCGCCGGCGGAATACTTCGATGGCTTGCGGCGCTTCTTCGCGCGGGAGCGTCTCTCGGTGGGCGAGCCGGCCGAGCTGGGCGGCCCGGCGGTGCTGGTGCAGATCGAAGCCTTGCCCGCCCCCCTGCGGGACGCACTCGCCCGAGGCGGTCCGCCCGCGGGCGCATACCGGGCGAGCATCCGGACGAGCGCCCGCATCCGGCGGGCCGAGGCTTTCAACACGATCGGCTGGATCGAGGGGTCGGACCCCCGCTTGCGCGACGAGTACGTCATCTTCACCGCGCACATGGACCACGTCGGCGTGGGCCCGCCCGTGGCGGGCGATTCGATCTACAACGGGGCCGATGACGACGCCTCGGGCACGGCCACGGTGATGGAGCTCGCCGAGGCGTTCGCCTCGCTGCCGACCCCGCCCCGCCGCTCGCTCGTGTTCATGACGGTGAGCGGCGAGGAGAAGGGACTGCTCGGCTCCGCCTGGTACGCCGAGCATCCCGTGTTCCCGCTCGAATCGACCGTCGCGAACCTCAATATCGACATGATCGGGCGGAACTGGCGCGACACAGTGGTGGCCATCGGGCGGGAGCAATCGTCCCTCGGGAACACGCTGGAGCGCGTCGTCGCGGCGCACCCCGAGCTGGGTCTGACGATGATCGACGATCCGTGGCCGCAAGAGAACTTCTACCGGCGCTCGGACCACTTCAATTTCGCCCGCAAGGGAGTGCCGATCCTCTTCTTCTTCACCGGCACGCACCAGGACTATCACCGCCCGGGCGACGAGGCGGATCGCATCCTCTACGAGAAGACTTCCCGCATCGCGCGGCTCATCTTCTTTCTGGGGCTCGAGATCGCCGACGCCCCCGACCGTCCGGTGTGGGACCAGGCGGCCTATCGCAGCGTGGTCGAGGGGGCGCGGTGACGGCGTTCGCGAGGTCACGGCGCCGGCGGGTCGCGTGCGGAGTCCCGACCCGTGGCGCTAGATTGGACTTCAGTTCGGCAAGCATCGAACGTGCCGCGCGGGGGCTCATCGCCGCCGGCCAACCGGGAACGAGAAGATGTCCGAGAAAGAGCAGCCGTACGTGATCGTAGAGCGCCATGGCGCGGGGTTCGCCGCTTTCGTGTGGGGCGCCGCCGTGGGCGCGGCGCTGGCCCTGCTGTTCGCGCCCAAGAGCGGGCAGCAGACGCAGGAGGATCTGCGCGAGGGGGCCCGCCGACTGCGCGAGGGCGCGGAGGAGAAGCTCACCGAGCTCCGAGATGGGATCGAGACCGGGTACGAGCGGACGCGCGAAGAAGTGAACGAGCGCGTGAGCGCGGCGCGCGAGGATCTGCGCGAGCGCCAGCGACGGGCCGAGGAAGACCTCAAGGCGGGCAAGGAAGCGGCCAAGAAAGCGCGCACGGATCTCGAGACTCGCGTGGCCGAGTCGAAGCGCGCCTACAAGGCTGCCTTGGCCGAGACGGACGGCAGCCCCGAGGTCAACGGAGACGTCGCGCCCGAGTAGCGACCGGCCGGAGCGATCTGGAGTGATCTCGACCGCAGGCCCGTGAGGCCCGAGCCGCATCCGCTCCGCTCTTTCGCGGCGCGGGCCTACCATCGCTCTGCCGATGACAGGGTCTTCTTCCTCGCGTCCGGCGTCACGTTCAGCGTGGTGCTGGCCGCCATCCCATTCCTCCTCGTGCTGGTCTCGTTGCCCGGTTGGCTGCTCGGGGCCGATTTCCGCGAGGCGGCACTGGGCATGCTGTGGCGGATCGTCCCCGTCGACGCCCCCCAGGTGCGCGACGAGCTGGGGCAGCAGCTCGACGTGATCCTCGAGCGCGCCGGATCGATCGGGATCATCAGCGCGATCGTGTTCGTGTGGTTCTCGACCCGGTTGTTCGGCGCCCTGCGCACGGCGCTCAGCATCGTCTTCGACATGGAAGACCCGCACGGCGTGATCCGGGGCAAGCTGCTGGACCTGCAGCTGGTGCTGGTGAGCACGCTTCTGCTGGCCGTGAACTTCCTCATCACGACGTGGGTGGAGGTGAACCGAGACCGGCTGCCGGGGCCCAGCTTCAGCCTTCCGCTGGGCCACGAAGTGACGGCGACCCTGACGGCCCTGGCCAGCGTCTACGTGATGTTCCTCCTCATCTACCGGTTCGTGCCCGCTCGTCGTCTGCGCTGGCGCACCGCCTCGGTCGCGGCCGCGGTGGCGGCGGTGTCGTTCGAGCTCCTCAAGTTCGGGTTCAGCCGTTACATCGACGCCTACGCCGACTACGGCTCCATCTTCTTCACCTTCGCCACGCTCGTCATCATCGTGCTGTCGGTGTATTACGCCTCGTTCCTCTTCCTGGTGGGCGGAGAGGTGGCGCAGACGCTGGAGGTCCATCGTATGATTCGGCGCCAACGAGAGGTGTTTCGCTGACTTCCGCGACGACGCCGACGCGATACATTCGCGGCCCGGCCGGACGCGTCCAGGCCGCGGCCGGGCGGAGATGAGGGGAGGCGCGGTGGCCGAACGTGATGGAATCCGCGTGGTGGCGCGCAACCGCAAGGCCAGGCACGAGTACGAGGTGCTGGAGGAGTTCGAGGCGGGGTTGGTGCTGCGGGGGGCGGAGGTCAAGTCGCTGCGCGACGGGAAAGCGAGCTTCACGGACGCCTTCGCCCGGGTCGAGGGCGGGGAGGTGTGGCTGCACAACCTGCACATCTCCCCCTACGAGAACGCAAGCGTGGATGCGCCCGATCCGACGCGGCGGCGCAAGCTGCTGCTGGGCCGGCGCGAGATCGACCGCCTGGGGGCACGGACGCGCGAGGGGGGGCTCACCCTGGTTCCCCTCGACATCCACTTCAGGCGAGGCTACGCCAAGGTCACGCTGGCCCTGGCGCGCGGTAAGAAGCACCGGGATCGGCGAGAGGATCTGAAGAGGAAGGCCATGGGACGAGAGGCCGAGCGGGCGGTCCAGGATGCGCGGCGTGAGCGCTGAAGGGGCGGGCACCCGGCGGGGTGCCGCGGCGGCGCTCCGCCGAGCCCCCGGGCCTGGCGGCGCCGCGCCCTTCCGGGGTCTGGGCGCCGTGGCCGGGTTGCTCGCGCTC
>JBFIOX010000209.1:0-5147 GCA_041610455.1 Gemmatimonadota bacterium | reverse complement strand
GGAGGCCTGCGGCGCGGCCGGCCCGGAAGCCGCGCCGGCGGCCGCGAGGATCTCGTCGATGGGCTCGTCGGCTGCCGCGATCACGCCGATGAGCGCGCCCACGGGGACGGTCTCGCCGGCCTGCACGACGATCTTCCGGAGAATCCCCCCGCCGAGCGCCTCGACCTCCATGTTGGCCTTGTCGGTCTCGATCTCGGCCACGATGTCGCCTTGCGACACGGGATCGCCCTCGGCCTTCTTCCACTCGATCAGCTTGCCCTCTTCCATGGTCGGGCTGAGCTGCGCCATCACGACTTTGGTGGCCATCGCTTCGGGAGTTCGCCTCCGGGGGTGACCTAGTTCGCGTAGCACACGTGGCGCACCGCGGCGGCCACGTGCTCGGCGTTGGGGAACACGAGCTTCTCGAGGTTCTTGGCGTACGGCATGGGCACGTCGAGCCCCGACACGCGCGCGATCGGCGCATCGAGGTGATCGAAGGCCTCGCGCTGGATGTCGTCCACGACCTGCGCGCCGATGTTGCAGGTCGGCCAGCCCTCCTCCACCACGACGGCCCGGTTCGTCTTCCGCACCGAGGCGAGCACAGCCGGCACGTCCAGTGGGCGAATCGTGCGCAGGTCCACGACCTCGGCCTCGATCCCCTCGCCCGCCAGCTGCTTCGCCGCCGCCAGCGACTGGTGGACCATCTTGGAGTGGCACACGATCGTGACGTCCCGGCCCTCGCGCTTGATGTCGGCCTTGCCGATCGGGATGAGGTACTCCTCCTCCGGCACCTCGTCCTTGACCGTGTTGTACATCATCTCGCCTTCGATGAAGACGACCGGATCGTCGTCTCGAATGGCGGACTTGAGCAGCCCTTTCGCGTCATGCGCCGTGGCGGGCGCCACGACCTTGAGGCCGGGGACGTAGCTGTACCAGGGGTCCGGCGCCTGGGAATGCTGCGCCGCGAGCTGGAGCGCCGCGCCTCCGGGCCCGCGGAACACGATGGGGACGTTGTACTGCCCGCCCGACATCTGGTACATCTTGGCCGCGCTGTTCACGACCTCGTCGATGGCCAGGAGCGCGAAGTTCCAGGTCATGAACTCGACGATGGGCCGCAGGCCGGCCATCGCGGCGCCCACGCCCAGGCCGGCGAAGCCCAGCTCGGCGATCGGCGCGTCGCGCACCCGCCATTCGCCGAAGACGTCGAGCAGCCCCTTGGTGACCTTGTACGCGCCGTCGTACTCGCCCACCTCCTCGCCGATGATGAAGATGGAGTCGTCGCGCTCCATCTCCTCCCGCATGGCCTCGTTGAGCGCTTCCCGATAGGAGAGGACGGCCATCAGGAGAGCTCCTTCCGCCACGCGTCACGACGTCCGATGTCATCCGGATATCCGTCCGAATAGACGTACTCGTACACGGCGGACGGATCGGGAAACGGGCTCTTCTCCGCGAACTCGGCCGCCGCCTCGGATTGGGCGATGGCCTCCTGGTCGAGCCGCTCGTACTCCTCCTCGGTGAGCCGCCCCGCGTCGAGCAACAGCTGCCGGAAGGCGAGGATGGGATCGTCGGCCCGCCAGCGCTCCACCTCATCGCGCTTACGGTAGGTGCCGTGCGAGGGGTCCGCCATCGAATGGCCCATGTAGCGGTAGCAGCGCGCCTCGATGTAGCTGGGCCGCTTCTCCGTCCGCCCGCGCTCGATCGCCTCCTCCACGGCCTGACGCACCGCGATTACGTCCATTCCGTCGACCGTCAGCGAGGTGAGACCATCGTAGGCGCGACCCCGGTCGACCAGCTCCTTGGCCGCGGTGACGCGACGAAAGTCCGTGCCCATCCCGTACTCGTTGTTCTCGAGCAGGAAGATGACCGGGAGCTTCCACCGCGAGGCCATGTTGAGCGATTCGTGGAAGGCCCCGATGTTGACGACCGAGTCGCCGAAGAAGCACAGGCAGACCTGGTCGCCGCCGCGGTAGCGGATGGCGTAGCCCACCCCGGTGGCCAGCGGCAGGTGGCTGCCCACGATGCCGTGACCGCCCATGAAGTTCAGCGAGCGATCGAACATGTGCATCGAGCCGCCCATCCCCTTGGAGCACCCATCCACGCGCCCGTACAGCTCGGCCATGACCGATTCGGGCGCGATGCCCCGCAGCAGCGCCTGGGCGTGGTCGCGGTAGGCCGTGATCACGTAATCGTCGGGCCGCAGCGGCGTGAGGGCGCCGGCCGCGACGGCTTCCTGGCCGATGTACAGATGGCAGAATCCGCCGATCTTGCCCATCTGGTACACCTCGGCCGACTTCTCCTCGAAGCGCCGCGAGAGCAGCATGAGGCGCAGCAGCTCGATGCACTCCTCCCGGGACATTCCCAGGAAATCCGTCGCCGCGGTCTCCGGCCGGCCGTTGCTGGGCGGGACCGCAGCCTCCTCGGTGGCCGCGGTCGGCGACTCGCTGGGCCCGTCGTTCATGCAGCGCTCCTCTTTCGAAACGATCGTAGATGTCGTGGTCTGGCGGGCGCGCCGATCCCGCTCATCCGGCCGCCGCCGTCGCGACGCGCGCCCAACCCGCTCATCCGGCCGCCAGCGCGGCGACGCGCGCTTTCAGCTCGAGCACCTGCTCTCGCGCGTGGTAGCTCGATCGGACCAGGGGTCCGCTCTCGACGTGGAGGAACCCGCGCTCCTCGCCGATGCGCTTCCAGCCCGCGAACTCCTCGGGCGTCACGTAGCGCGCGATCGGCAGGTGCTCGGCCGAGGGGCGCAGATACTGCCCCAGCGTGAGGATCTGCACCCCGGCGGCGAGGGCGTCGTCCATGAACTCATCCACATCGTCCGCATCCTCGCCGAGACCCAGCATGATGCCCGTCTTGATGAGGACGTCGTCGTCCAGCGCCCGGCCCGTGCGCAACACGTCCAACGAGCGGTCGTAGCGGCCGCCGGGGCGCGCCGTGCGGTGCAGCCGCCTCACCGTCTCCATGTTGTGGTTGAAGATCTCGGGCTTGGCCGCGATCACCGTCCCGATGGCCGCGGCGTCGCCCTGGAAGTCGGGCGTCAGCACCTCGATCGAACATTGCGGCCTGAGCGTCCGGATTTCGCGGATCATCTCGGCGAAGATCCACGCGCCGCCATCGGGGAGGTCGTCGCGATCGACCGACGTGATCACCACGTGGTTCAGCTCGAGGCGCGCCACCGCCTCCGCCACCCGGCGCGGCTCGTCCTCATCCAGGTCTTCCGGGCGGCCGTGCGCGATCGCGCAGTAGGGGCAATTGCGCGTGCACACGTCCCCCATGACGAGGAACGTGGTGGTCCCCGACTCCCAGCACTCCCCGATGTTGGGGCAGTGGGCCTCCTCGCACACCGAATGGAGCTCGAGCCCCCGCATGAGCTCCTTGAGGCGCAGGTAGTTCGGCCCTCCCGGGGCGCGCACCTTGAGCCAGCGGGGCTTGTGGGCCGGCCACGGAGGTGCGCCGGACCCGTTGGAGCCATGTATGACGTTGAGCTGCTTCACGATCCGCGATCTTCTCCTCGGTCGAGTCCCGTCCGCCGCGAGCCGAGCCGGGCGCATACTCCGCGATGCGTGCACGTCGCGGTGCCGGGCGCATCGAACGGAACAAAGAAAGATACCGGCTCCTGCGCGGCGCTCCAAGGCGAGGACCGCTCGTCGACAGTGGGTCGGTGACCCGCCACCGGACTCGTCTGCCGCGAGAGGACGGCGCCTCCACGTCCTCCATCGGCGGTAGACACGAACCGACGCTGTTAGATTCGAAATCGTTCCGAGGCAACGGCAAGCCACTCGACACGGGAAGAGGTTCGTGATCATGCGTAGATATGGAGGGGTGGGGGCCCTGGTCGCCGCGATGTCGCTGTTCGCGTGCGGCGATGACGTGCTGGGCCCGGACGTGGCGCAGTCGGAGGGCTTCGTGTTCGATGATCCGGCGGCCGGCGGCGCGAGTTACAGCGGAACGGCCGCTGGCAACTTCCAGGTCTCGATCTCCGCGGACGGACAGACGTGGATCGATCTCGGTTCCCTGAACGGCATCACCGTATCGCTCCAGGTGAGCCCCGATGAACGGACGGTCCACGGAGTCCAGTCGATCCCCGAGGGCACGTTCAACCGGGTCCGTCTCGTACTTCAGGACGTCGAGGTCACCGTCGCGGCGGGGAGCACGGTCGGGGGCGTCACGTTTCCGCAGGAGATGAAGACGGACCTGGCGAGCGGCGCACCGCTGTCGATCGAGCGGGGCGTTCCGGATTTCACCGTGCGGGAAGGGGAACGCGCGGAGGTCCGATTCGACCTGAACTCGGAGGGTTGGCTGACGGCCGATGCGGTCCAGGGCGGGCTCGTGTCCCCGGCGGACGTCCGGGCTGCCGTGACGGCGTCCGTCACCGTTCGGGAATAGGCAACCCCAAGAGGGCATTGATCCTGTAGAGGACCCGAACGCGGCCGGTTGCCGCGCTCCGAATGGGCTCGTCGAAAGGCGCCGAACGGCGGGGCGCTCGGGCGGCCCGGGGAGGTTTGCCGACCTCGAACCCCGCGCCTATCTTCCCGCGCATGACCTACATCATCACGCAGCCCTGCATCGGCGAGAAAGACGCTTCGTGCGTCGACGTGTGCCCGGTCGACTGCATATACGAGGGGGAGGACCAGTACTACATCCACCCCGAGGAGTGCATCGACTGCGGGGCCTGCGTCCCGGAATGCCCGGTCGAGGCGATCTATCCCGACGATGAAGTGCCCGACCAGTGGCGGGAGTTCATCGCAAAGAACTACACGCGTTTCGACGTGCCGCCTCCGGCCTGAGCGAGGGCTCGCGACACGCAGCTCGGTCGAGCCCCGGGGCTCGGCTCTTTTTTCGCGGGGCTCGGCCCCACGGGTGGTCGGTGGCGGCGCAGGAGCGGATCATGGGGCGCCTACTGGATATCGACGGGTTCGAGTGGGAGGCGTTGGCGCTGGCCGACCGCGTGGCGCGGCGCGACGCCGATCCATGGCACTACGCCAAGGTGCGCTTCGAGCCGCGCGGGCACGCCGAGTACGCGCCGCGCGAGACCTACCTGCGGCTGGAGGAGGACGTACCCGCGCGTGACGTGCTCGACCAGTACGACGACGACTACCTCATCGAGGTGTTCCTCGTGGCGGAGGAGGTGGAGGGGGGCGAAGAGGCGGAAGGCGGCGGTGCGTAGG
>JBFIOX010000208.1:0-5156 GCA_041610455.1 Gemmatimonadota bacterium | reverse complement strand
GAGGTGGGCGGGAGGCGACATGGCGGAGCTCGCGAAACAGAGAGAACGCGCCGAGGCGCGGGCGGCACTCCCGGGCTGGACTCGCGACGGGGTCGCCGGCCGCGCGGCGGCCGCGTCCGTCCGGGCCCCTTCGGCAGCCGGCCCCGTGTCGTCCGACCCGGACTCGCCCTCCCGCGCCCCGCCGGGGCCCACGCCTTCCTGCACAAAGGCGGTCGCGAGGACGATGGGAAGCCCCACCAGGAGGAGGACGAGGGAGGCCGGCGCCACCCACGTCGGAAGGCCGAAGTTGTCCGTGACGACGTCGACCACCTGGAGCACCACCCAGGCCGCCGCCACGTAGATGCCCAGCACCTGCCACAGCGAGCGCCGGTGGATCTCGTGGATGAGCTTCTTCATGTAGGAGACGCGCACTCCCGGTTCGAGCCGGTCGTTTGCCCCATCAAACCTAGGTGACTCCACGATGCTTGACCAGAAACCGGCTCAAGGTGGGGCGATCGTGGAAGAGGTCGACTTCCGGGGCAAAAGGTGGTCTATTGTGGGGCGATTCATTCCAGACCCACGGACACCCATCCCGGGAACGCGATTCCCGAACACCCGACTGGGGAGGCTCGGCGGCTCGATCGCGACGTGAGGTGGGCGGGAGGCGACATGGCGGAGCTCGCGAAACAGAGAGAACGCGCCGAGGCGCTCAGGGGCCGGCTCGACGAGTTACGGGGGTTTCTTTGAGATCCCCGAGAAGCTGAAGCGCACCGCCGAGCTCGAGGAGCGCATGGCGGCCCCCGACTTCTGGAGCGACCAGACGCGGGCCCGCGAGCTCATCGGGGAGAACAACCGCCTCAAGAGCTGGACCGAGCCCTGGTCCAGACTCTCCGCACAAGTCGACGACCTGATCGAGATGACGTCGCTGCTCGAGGGCGAGAGCGATGCGGACCTCGAGACCGAGCTCGCGACCGATCTGGAGAAGGCGGAGCGGGGCGTCGACGACCTCGAGTTCAAGAACATGCTGCGCGGCGAGGATGCGCACCGGAGCGCCATCGTCACCATCCACCCGGGCGCCGGTGGCACCGAGTCGCAGGACTGGGCCGAGATGCTGGTGCGCATGTACACCCGCTGGGCCGAGTCGCACGACTACGCCGTGGAGGTGATGGACCTGGCCCCCGGCGAGGAGGCCGGCATCAAGTCGGCGACGCTCGAGATCGATGGGCAGTTCGCCTACGGCTACCTGTCGGCCGAGCGCGGCGTGCACCGGCTCGTCCGCATCTCGCCGTTCGACTCGCAGGGCCGCCGGCACACGTCGTTCGCCTCGGTCTTCGTCTACCCGGTGGTCGACGAGGGAATCGAGATCGAGATCAACGAGGAAGACCTGCGCATCGACACCTTCCGGGCGTCCGGGGCCGGGGGGCAGCACGTGAACAAGACCGACTCGGCGGTGCGAATCACGCACGAGCCCACCGGCATCGTGGTGTCGTGCCAGCAGGAGCGCAGCCAGCACAAGAACAAGTCGAAGGCGATGAAGATGCTGCAGGCGGCCCTGTATCAGCGGGCGGTTGAGGAGCGCGAGGCGGAGCGGGCCGTCCTCGAGGACGCGAAGAAGGACATCGCCTGGGGCAACCAGATCCGCTCCTACGTGCTCCAGCCGTACACCATGGTCAAGGACCATCGCACGAACACGGAGATCGGCAACGTGGACGCCGTCCTCGATGGCCGCATCGACGAGTTCATCGAGGCGTACCTGCAAGAGGCCGGGAAGGCGAGGGCGTGACCTGCCCATCCTGCGGCACCGCGGCAGAGGCCGTGCGCGATGGCGTGTGCCTCCCGTGCTGGTACCGCTCCGAGGAGCGCCCCAAGCCGGTGCGCGACCGCTTCGCCAAGCTGGACAAGCTGCGCGAGCTCGGGGTGGAGCCGTACGCCTACGCCTTCGATCACACGCACGACCTCGCGGGGGCGGTGTCGGCGTTCGAGACCGCGGAGGCGGCGCGCGGGGACGGCGAGGGCCCGATCGAGCTCCCCTCCGTGCGGGTGGCGGGCCGGATCGCCTCGTACCGCGACCTGGGCGGCAGCGCCTTCGCGCACCTCGTCGACCGCAGCGGCCGTCTCCAGGTCCACTTCAAGCGCGACCTGCTCGCCTCCGAGGGCTCCGCGCTCATGGACCTCCTCGACCTGGGGGACTGGGTCGGGGTCGAGGGTCCCGTGTTCCGCACGCGGCGCGGCGAGGTGACGGTGCGGGTGGAGCGGCTGTCGCTCCTCGCCAAGACGCTCCGGCCGCTCCCCTTCGGCAAGGAGGAAGTGGACGCGGAGGGTGGCCGTGTGGTTCACATGGGCTTCTCCGACACGGAAGCCCGCTACCGCCAGCGCTACGCGGATCTCGCCGTCAATCCCGAGGTGCGCGAGGTGTTCCGCATCCGGGCGCGCATCACGAGCGCCCTGAGACGCTGGCTGGACGACCGCGGCTTCCTCGAGGTCGAGACCCCCGTGCTGCAGCCGCTATACGGCGGCGCGGTGGCGCGGCCGTTCGTCACGCACCACCACACGCTGGATCTCCCCATGTACCTGCGCATCGCCGACGAGCTGTATCTCAAACGGCTCATCGTAGGCAACCTCGACCGGGTGTACGAGATCGGACACGATTTCCGAAACGAGGGGATCGACCGCACGCACAACCCCGAGTTCACGATGCTCGAGCTGTACTACGCCTACGCCGACTATCGGGACGTAATGGAGCTCAGCGAGACGATGGTCAGCGAGGTGGTGCGCGAGGTGATGGGGAGGACGGCGTTCGAGTGGGATGGCAAGCGCTTCGATCTGGCAGCCCCGTGGGAGCGCGTGCGCTGGGCGGACGCGTTCCGCGAGGCCACCGGGCTCGACCCGGTCGAGGCCACCGACGCGGAGCTGCGTGCGGGCGCCCGGGCCGCGGGTCGGGAGGATGCCGACGCGCTCAACCGCGTGCAGCTCCTCGACGTGCTGTTCGAGCTCGCGCAGGCGCGGTTCGTGGACCCAGTGCTGGTGTACGACCACCCGATCGAGATGAGCCCCCTGGCCAAGCCGGCCCGTGACGATCCGGCGTTCGCCGAGCGCTTCGAGGCCGTGGTGTGCGGGTTCGAGCTGCTCAACGCGTTCAGCGAGCTCAACGATCCGCTCGACCAGTGGCGCCGCTTCGCCGCGCAGCGCCGGCTGCGCGAGGCGGGCGACCTCGAGGCCATGGAGATCGATGAGGACTACGTGTGGGCGCTCGAGTACGGACTGCCCCCCACGGGCGGGTTCGGCATGGGGGTCGACCGCCTCGTCATGCTGGTGACGGGTCAGACCTCGATCCGAGACGTGGTGCTGTTCCCGGTCCTCCGGCCCGAGGAGGGGCTGTGAGCGGGCCCACGCCCGCCGAGCCGCATCGGCATCCCGCCGCCGACCGCCCCCCCGGCGAGGGCGAGGCGCATCTGGCGGGCGGGGTCGGGGAGGCCGGCCCCGGCGCGCCCCCCGAGCGGCGGGGCTCGGCGGGGGCCTCGGACACCGGGGCGTCCGAAGCCCCCGGCGGCACCCGTTTCGAGCGAGACATCGCGCGGCGTTACCTGAGGGGTGCCGGCCAGCGCGGGCTCGTGTCTTTCATCACGACGATCGCCGTGGGCGGGGTGGCGGTGGGCGTCATGGCCCTGATCGTCGTGATCGGGGTGCTCAACGGACTCCAGGACAACTTGCGCGACCGCATCCTCGGGGGCGGGCCGCACGCCGTCGTGCTGCAGCTGGCCAACCAGTTCCGCATGGACGACTGGCAGGGGGTGCTGGACCGCGTGCGCGCCGACGAGGGCGTCGTGGCGGCGGCCCCCTTCGCCTTCACCAAGGTCGTCATGAACGCGGGTGACAACTACAACGAGAGCGTCGTGCTGCGGGGGATCTCCGACGATCCGCAGGCCACGCAGGTGTCGGGGCTCGTCGACCACCTCGTGCTGGGCGATACGCCCTTCGCCGAGACCGAGTCGGGACACGGAGGCATCGTGGTGGGGCGCGGCCTGGCGCGACAGCTCGGCCTCTACATCGGCAAGCAGGTCACGGTGGCCTCGCTCGAGAACGCACCCCTCACGTCGCTGGGGCTTTCGCCCACCCTGCGGCGCTTCGAGGTGGTGGGCGTGTTCCAGACGGGGCTCTACCAGTACGACGACGAGCTCGCCATCGTGGCGCTCCCGGAGGCACAGGCGCTGCTGGGCCTCGGCGACGGGGTCACCGGCGTGGAGTTCGACGTCGCCGACCCGTGGGATGCGGCCGAGGTCTCGCAGCGGCTCGAGGCGTCGCTCGGGTACCCCTACAAGATCGACGATTGGCAGGAGCTCAATCGCAGCTTGTTCTCGGCCCTCAAGCTCGAGAAGCTGGGCATGGCGGTGGTCCTGACCCTGATCGTGCTGGTGGCGTCGTTCAACATCGTGTCGACGCTCGTCATGATCGTGGGCGACAAGACGCGAGAGATCGGCATCCTGCGCTCGATGGGCGTCACCGCGCGCGGCATCGGGCGCGTGTTCACCTACATGGGACTCTTCATCGGGATCGTGGGGACCACGATCGGGGCCGCGCTGGGGGCCACGTTGGCCTGGCTGCTCAGCCGCTACGAGTTCATCTCGCTTCCCAACGACGTGTACTTCCTCGACAAGCTGCCCATCGCGCTCGATCCGTTCGACGTTTCGCTCATCATCGGGGGGTCGATCCTCATCTCCTTCCTGGCGACCATCTACCCGGCGCGGAAGGCGGCCGCCCTGGCGCCGGTGGACGCGATCCGGCACGAATGAGCGCCATCGCCGAGACCCGCGGCCTGAGCCGGGACTTCGCGAGCCCCGACGGGGGATCGATCCACGTGCTCAAGGGGATCGATTTCGCCATCCACGCCGGCCAGTCGGTCGCCATCGTCGGGCCGAGCGGATCGGGCAAGTCGACGTTCCTCCATCTCCTGGGGGCACTCGATCGACCGAGCGCGGGCGGCGTGTGGCTGCAGGGCCGACGGGTGTCCGACCTGCCCGACGCCGAGCTCGCTGCGCTGCGCAACCGCTACGTGGGGTTCGTATTCCAGTTTCACCACCTGCTGCGCGACTTCACGGCGCTCGAGAACGTGATGATCCCGCAGCTCGTGGCCGGCGTGTCGCGCGGCGCGGCGCGCGAGCGCGCCCGCGACCTCCTCG
>JBFIOX010000207.1:0-5198 GCA_041610455.1 Gemmatimonadota bacterium | reverse complement strand
TGGAGCGCGCGGGCCGCGAGGTGGACGAGGCCCTGGCGCGCTTCGAGCTGCTCGTCGACCGTGAGCGGACCGGCGCGGCGCCCGAGTACCCGATCGACTTCCCCGAACGGGCGCGGGCCCTGGAGGAGGGCCTGTGGCCCCGCCTGGGCGCGCTCGAGCTCGAGGCCCGGAGGCTGGAGGACGAGCCGAGCCCAGCGCTTCGCTCCAAGGCCGGGCTGCTTCCCGGGGTCGCCGCCGCGCTGGCCGTCGCCGCGGCGGTCGCCTGGCTGGGCGGCGCCGGAGGGCTCGGTGGGTTGAGCGCCGGGCTCTCCGTGGCGGCGCTGCTCGTGTGGCTCGCGCTCGGCCGGGCCGACACGGCGCGCGCCGAGGCGCGCGAGGGCCGGAGCGCCGCCCTCGCCGCCGAGCGCGCCGACGTGCTGGCGAGGATCGACGAGCTGCTGGCCGGCATCCCCCATCCCACCTCGCTCACGCCCGAGACGCTGCCCGTGCGGCGCGCCGAGTTCGAGCGCGAGGCGGCCGACCGCGCCCTGCGAGACGACGCCGAGCGGGCGCTGCGTGGCGCGATGGACGCGGGCGCCACCGTGTGGGCGGATGTGATCGCCGGGGAAGGGGAGTCGCGCGAGGGCGCGCCACCGGGCGGGCTCGGCACGCGCGCGCGCGCCCTGCTGTCAGATCTCCGGGACGCCGCCTCGACAGAGCGGGACGAGTCGCTGGCGCCCCTCAAGGTGCGGCTCCAGGACATCGCGCGCGTGAAGTTCGATCTGCCCGCCGACGTCGAAGCGACCGTCGATGGGGTTCGAGAGGCGCGCCGCCGCCGCAACCGCGAGCTGGATGACGTCCGAGCCGAGCTGACGCGGATCGAGCGCGAGCTCCTGGTGGAGGCCAGGCCAGCCGAGAGCGCCGCGGCGCTGGAACGCCGGCTCGAGGCCGCGCGCCACGAGCTGGCCGCGCTTCGGGCCCGCGCCCGGGCGTACCGGACGGCCCATCGTCTGGTGACCGAGGCCTACGCGGCGTTTCGGCAAACCGACGAAGAGCGCCTGCTCGGGGCCATCTCTTCGCGCCTCTCGGCGCTCTCCGCCCGCGCGCTGGGTCCGCTGGATGCGAGCGAGGGGCTGGATAGAGCCCAGGTGGGTCTCGGGGGGCGGCTCGTCCCCATGGCGGCGCCACCGCTCAGCTACGGCCAGCTGCACACCGCCCTCCTGGCCGTGCGTCTGGGGGCGGCGGATTTCCTCGCGGGTCTCGGCGTGGCCATCCCCCTGCTGATCGACGATCCGTTCGTCCACCTCGACGAGCGTGGGGCCCGCGACCTGTGGGATGTGCTGGCGCGGATCGCCGGCACGCGTCAGGTCATCGTGGCCACCCAGGACCGCCTGCTGCTCCGACATCTGGGCGTCGAGCCCGACCTCGTGCTGGAGGTGCCGCGACGCGGCGCCCGGCCCGGCGTGGCGGTGTCGGCCAGGGCCGCGTCCAACGGCGGGGGCCCCCCGCACGCCGAGCCGGCGGATGAGTGTGAAGCGACCGGGGGCGGGCAGGGCGATCTGTGGGGTCGTTCCTGACGTCGGATGCGCGGCACCGTCAAGCGAAGAACGGCGCGATCCGATCCCAATTGGCCGCCGCGTCCGCCTCGCCCAGCTCGACCAGCTCGCGGATGTAGGCGCTCTCGAAGAGCAGATAGCTGAGGAAGTCGGCGCTCTTCGTCTCGGTGCTGCCGAGACCGCGGACGAGGAAGCGAAGCCCCCGGGGCAGCTGCATCTCGAACTGGCCCGCCAACTTTCCGATGTCTCGAGAGGGGCGCTGGATCAGCAGGTCGACGTGTCGCAGGCCCTGCTCGTCGCGCACCTCCGGAGCGCAACGGTCCACGAGTCGATTGATGCGCCGCAGCGTGGCGGCGTCCCAGTCGAGCGTGTCGAGGAAGACCGAGTTGAGCAGCAACCCCAGGACGCGCGCGGGCGGCGGGTACCCGAGGGCGTCGGGCTCCCGCGCCTCCGCGTCCGAGCGCCGGTAGCGGGCCGAGATGGCGAAGATGCGATTCGCGCCCAGCTGGATGGCGGGTCCCAACGGTGCGGTGGAGCGGAAGCTCCCGTCCCCGTAGAACTGTTGCCCGATCTTGACGGCCGGGAAGAGGATCGGGATGGCGGCCGAGGCGAGGATGTGCTCGACCGTGATGCGAGCCCGCACGACCCGGTGATGCGCGCTGGCCGGCGTGGTGCGAATCGGCGTATCTCCCTGTACGAAGAGGACCGTGCGGCCCGTCTGATAGGAGAGCGCGGTCAGTCCGACCGCCTCCAACTCGCCGGCCGTCAGGCGCTCGTCGATCGCCCCGACCGCGAGGCTGCGCTCGATGAACGCCCGCAGCGGGGAGGTGTCGACCAAGCTGCGGAAGCGCGGACCCAGCGACGACCCCCCCGTCAACAGCGAAGCGCCGACGCGCACGCCGCCCCTGAACAGCGAGGACGGGTTGGTCTCGAACACCTCCTCCGTGGTGAGCGACAGCCAGCGCCGCCTCAGCGCGCGGGTGGCCTCACGGAAAGACCCGCGATAGGACGCGAGGAATCCCAGATTGATGCCGCCGGCGGAGACGCCGGTGAGGATGGGGACGCGGAGGTCGGGGAGACGCTCCGCGATGTGACACAGGACGCCGGTCTGGTAGGCGGCGCGCGCGCCGCCTCCCGAGAGCGCGAAGGCGATCTTGGAAGGACCCCGGCTCGCTTCGCTCACCCCGCCCCTCTCCTGCCGCTCAGGTCTGCCCGAGCACCTCGCCCACGAGTTGCCGATGCCACGAGTCGGCGGCTGCCCGCTCCAGGAGGCCGGCCCGGACCTCTCCCAGGGTGCGCAGCGTCAGGTCGAACACGGACGTGCTTCCCGAGACGCGGCCGGCGCGGGCGAGCTCGCGGAATTCGGCGCGGGAGCGGCTCACGATCCGGCCGTCTTCGTCACGGTGGAATACCAGGGATCCGTCGAGGAGCGACAGCTCCAGATGCCGCTCGACCCCGGCCAGGTGGCGGACCATGGCATCGATCGAGCACCCCGAGGCGGCCGCCGACTCCTCATCGACCGCCACCAACACGAAGCGATCCTCGAGGACGTCGGTCGCGGCCCGGAGGTCGGCCCCGTGCGCCGTCCAGCGCCCGATGAAGTCGTCGAGATCGGCGCGTAACGCCTCGATCTCGGCGATCCGCAGGGGTCGCTCGGATCCGAAGATCCACACCCGTGCGGAATCGGGCAGGTGCGCCGTTCTGCTGCTCATGAGCTCGCTCTCGATGTCCGTGGCTCGGTTCCCTCCGACGGCACGCCCCCGCTCCCGCGCCCGTCGCGGGCGGGGTACCCGAGCCACGGCCGGGGCGCGTGAACCGCGGTCGAGACCGGGCGGGCCGTCGGGGACGGAGGACCCTCGCAGCATACGGCGGGCCGCTTCTCGGTGACAACCGGCCGCGGCCCCGGCGATCGCCCGGCGGCCGGGTGGCGAACGAGCCGGGCCCTCCTACTCGTAGCGCAGCGCGACGATGGGATCGAGGCGCGCCGCCCGGCGGGCCGGCCAGATGCCGAAGAAGACGCCGACGGCTGCCGCGAACACCACGGCGAGGCCCACTGCTTCCGGCGCGATCGCCATGTTCCAATCGGCCAGGTCGGAGAGGAGGCGGGAGGCCCCGTACGCGAACGCGACCCCGAGCAGCCCGCCCGCCAGGCACAGCGTGGTGGCCTCGAGCAGAAACTGCAGGAGCACGGCCCGTCGGGTGGCGCCGAGGGCCTTCCGCACCCCGATCTCCTTGGTCCGCTCGGTGACCGACACCAGCATGATGTTCATGATCCCGATGCCACCCACCAGGAGACTGACGGCCGCGATCCCGGCCAGCAGCAATGTGAAGGTCTGGGTCGTCTCCTGCTGCGTCTGGAGGAACTGCGCGCTGTCGGAGATCCAGAAATCGTTCTCCCTGCCCAGCGGGAGCCGATGCTGGCGGCGCAGCGCGTCCTCGATCTGGACCATGGCGATGGGGATGGAGCGGCGGTCCTGCACGACGACCTTGAAGGAGCCCAGCCGATCCGTGCCCAGCAATCGGAACTGCGCGGTCTCGAGCGGAACGAACAACTGCTCGTCTTCGTTGAAGAAGCCCTGCCCGCCCTTCTCGGCGAGCACGCCGACCACCTCGAAGGAGATGTTGCGGATCGAGATCGTCTTGCCGAGGATGTCGCCCGCCTCGGTGCCCAGCTGGGCCGGCACGGCCCCGCCCAGAACGGCGACCCGGCGCCTGCCCTGGTTCTCGCCCTCGTCGAAGAAGCGCCCCATCGCCACGCGGTAGTTGCTGACTTCGGGATAGTTGGGCGTCGTGCCCATGATGCGGATGTTGGCGTTGGAGCGCCCGTACTGGACCTGGTGCTGCCCCTGCATCTCGGGCGCCAGCGCCACGATCGCCGATGCCTCCCGGCGCACCGCCTCCACGTCGTCGATCGTCAACGGCGCGTTGCTGCCCCCGCGCACGCCCCGGAAGAAGCCCTGACCGGGCCGCACCGTGAGGACGTTCGTGCCGAGGGAGGCGATCTGCTCTTCCACGGCGCGCTGCGCCCCTTCGCCGAGGGCGACCATGGTGATCACCGCCCCGACACCGATCACGATGCCGAGCATCGTGAGGAAGGAGCGGAGCTTGTTGGCCCGGATCGCGTCCATGGCCACGCGCAGGATCTCGAAGAAGATCATGGCTCGACTCCAGGCCGCCGACTCAGCGGCGACTCACGCCCGGCACGCCGCTGCGGCTGCGGATGCGGTTGAGAAAGTCCTGCTGCTGCACGAGAGAGAACGGCACCGACACCACCTGCTCTCCCTCTTCGAGCCCGACGAGGACCTGCGTGTTGTCGAAGTTGCTGAGGCCGATCATGATCGGCTTCAGGTCGAGCGTCCCCCGCGCGTCGTAGAAGAAGACGAACGCGGGACGGGGTGCGCCGTGCTGGCCGGCGTTGGCGGCCTGGGACTCGCGCTGACGCTGGAAGAGCTGGAACACGCGCGAGCGATCCGCGGGCGACAGGCCCCCGAACCAGCGGCGCCGCTCGTCCTGCGACATGGTGCCCACACGCGACAACGGCACGCCGTTGATGACTTCTTCGTTCTCGGCGGGGGCCGGATCGCCATCGGCCGCTCCCCGCTCCGTCGGCGTCGACTGCTGGACCTGGCGCGCCATGGCCGCCACGTCGACGTCCAGTCCGAG
>JBFIOX010000206.1:0-5230 GCA_041610455.1 Gemmatimonadota bacterium | reverse complement strand
GGTGGCGGCGGAAGAACGCCTCCAGCCGGCCGTACATGTCGATCGAGTTCGCCGGATCCCGGAATCCGTGGCCCTCGGGATAGGTCTTCGATTCGAACTCCTTGCCCAGCGCCTCGAGTCGCTCGACGGCCAGCTCGAAATTGCGGAAGGGGGCCCGCACGTCGCGCTCTCCGTGCATGATGAGCACGGGGGCGGTGATGCGATCCATGCGGGCCAGCGTCTCGGTCTTCTCGTAGATCTCGGGACGCTGCTCGGGGGTCCCCCCGTGGCCCGTGATGGTGAAGATCTTGCCGAGACGATCCGCGTCCGGAAGGGTGCGGGCCTCGGAATAGATGCCGCGCATGGGGACCGCCGCGTCGAACTTGTCGGGGGTCCTCGTGATGGCGGACATGGACTGCATGCCGCCGTAGCTCCCCCCGTAGATGCCCACCTTCCCGTTCACCCACGGCTGCCCTCTGAGCCAGTCGGCGGCCCCGCCCGGGTCGCGCGACTGGTCGTCGAGCCAGTCTTCCACGGAGAGATCCTGGAACGCCCGGCCGAAGCCCGATCCTCCGCGGTAGTTGATGGCGAGAACGACGAAGCCGCGCGCAGCCAGGTACTGCTCGATGGGGTTCGTGCCCTGATAGAAGGAGTTGGTGCCGCCGCCGTGCACCTGCACGAGCGCCGGGCAGACGGGTCCCGCGTAGCGCGGCGCCACGGGGAGCCCCGGGGCCCACTCGGAGCCTCCCCTGCCCGCGTCCCGGGCCGCGCGGACCGCGGGAGGGAGGTAGAGAAAGCCCTGGATGAAGAGCCCGTCGAAGCTCGGAAACGAGATCTCGATGGGCCGCTGGATGTCCGCGAAGCGCGGCGCGAAAGCCGTCAGCCGCCGAGGGAGGCCGCCGAACGTGTCAACGAGCCAGGCCTCGCGTCCCTCCCCCGGAGCGTCGCGCACGATCACGGCTCGCGATCCATCCGGCGTGGCGTGGAGCGAGGACCACGCCCCACCCACGTGCGTGACCCTCGTGGCCACCCCGCCGCCGGCCGGCACGGACCAGAGGTCGAAGGCGCCGCGCTCGTGGTACGGGAAGTACAGGCGGGCGCCGTCCTCCGACCAGAAAGGCTCGAAGCGCATGATGAAGTCGGACGCGTACACCTGCATCTCGATCGGCGATTCGCGCAGGGCGCGCACCCCGCTCTGGCCCACCTCGAGATCGATGCGGTAGAGATGGGCGAGGTCCTGGTACCAGTATTGGTCCTTCGCCGTGCCCATGAGCGCGATGCTCCGGCCGTCCGGTGACCACACCGGCGTCGAGGCGGCCATGAGGCTCCCGCTCAATCGGCGGGCCCCGCCCGTCTCCACGTCGACGACCCATACGTCGTCATGCCACCAGTCGGCGGCGTTGGAGACGAACGCGATGTGCCGGCCGTCGGGCGACCACGAGGGCGCGAATCGCGTGTCGTCGGCCTCGGCGGCCTCCCGGGTCAGCTGCCGCGCCGGTCGCGAGCCGTCTGCCGGGGCGACCCAGATGTCCTGGTGTCCGGAGCCCGTCGAGTAGAAGGCGAGCGACGCTCCGTCGGGCGACCAGGCGGGGGTGCGCAAGCCCGCGAAGCCCGTGGCGACCGGACGGGCCTCCGCGCTGCCCGGCTCCGCCACGAGCAGATCGGCACCTCGGGTGAACGCGAGACGGCGCGCGTCCGGGGCCCAGGTCGGCTCGTCGCCCGCCAGCCAGAGGCCGGGCTGCCCGGGCGTGGGCCGCGGCGTGACCGCACCGAGGGGCACCAGGTGGATCCCCGCGCCCTGCGGCCCGCGACCGCCCACGGCGACCCACCGACCGTCGGGCGAGATGGCGGCGCGGCCGGCCCCCGCCCCCTGCGTGAAGATGTTCTCGAGCGTGAGCGGCACGTCGCCGGGCTCGGCGGGGCCACCGCAGCCCGCGTGAGTGATCAGAGCGGAGCCGCAGGCAGCGAGGACGAGGAGCGATGGGCGGTGCGGTGCCACGGGGACTCCCATCAGGTTTCCGGGGCGAGGCCGGTCGCCGGGATGGCTCCGCTGGATCAGTAGGGCCCTGTCCGGCGCGCCACAATAGCGCGTATGATGGACCGACCAGGGGGGCACCACGATGGGCAGCGCGAGCAGTCAATGCTTCGGGACGGCCGCCGGAGATCGATCGGCCGTCACTCGCGGATGACGGATCCCGACGTCGTCCTGACCGACTACGGTCTCACGGTCCTGTGCGCGATCCTGGCGTGGCGGGCCTCCCGATCCGCGCGACCTCCCTTGAAGCCCTGGCTGGTCGCCTTCTTCGCGGCCGGCGGCATCGCCCCCCTGCTCGGCGGGACCGTGCACGGGTTCTTTCCCGAACCGGACTCGCTCGGCTACTCCCTCCTGTGGCCGGCCACGCTGATCGCGATCGGCGCCGTCACGGTCGCCGCATGGAGCATGGGGCTGAGGGTCGGGGGCGTGTGGCGAGGCGGCCGTCCCGCCATGGTGGTGGTGTACGCGACGTTCGTTCTCTATGTCGCGGTCGTCTTGTCGGGGCGTCAGGAATTCGCGGTCGCCATGTGGTACTACCTGCCGGGGGCGATCTTCCTCTTCGCCTCGTTCCTGCTCGCACACCAGCACAAGCCGACGCAGGGCCGCAAGCTGGCGCTCATCGGGTTGGCCGTCACCTTCGTGGCGGCGGCGATCCAGCGGCTGGGGATCCCCCTCCACCCGGAGCATTTCGACCACAACGCGCTCTATCACCTCGTGCAGGGCGCGGGGCTGCTTCTCTTCTACCTGGGTGCGCGGGAGGAGTAGGCCTTCGAATCGTCGGCCGGCGGCGTTAGCGGGTCGCTCCCCACGGGCCGGTGACCAAGATGGTGTCGATCTGCGCGTTGTGCTGGATCACGAGCTGGACATCCACCTGACCCGACATCCGATCTCCGCTCCACGTGCCCCGGTTGTGGATGGTCCGCGAGTCGAAGTCGAACTCCACCTGGTTCCCGCGCAGCGATCCCGCCACCACCCGGCCGCCGCCCGCTTCGACGAGCTGCGGCTCGCCGCCGAACAGATCGCACAGCATGAGCGCGCTACGGTAGAGGCCCGTGAACGCGGAGCCGGAGCTCTCGATCGTCATCTCCAGCTCGTACTGGCAGGTGACCGGATCGCCGAAGAACTCGCCCGTGAGCTCCGGCGCCGCGTAGGCCCAGGTCCCCGACACGGTGGGCGGGAGGACCGGCCCGGCGGGGTCGCCACCGCACGACGCGAACAGCAGCGCGCAGGCGCAGGCGCGAAACGGGAACAGCGGCCACATGCGGGACATGCGGGTGAATCTAGCATCGGGCCGGCTCCGGTGCGCTCCGGGCCGCGCCGGCCGATCTCGCGGTCAACGTGACGCGTCGGGCTCGTACACCGGTTGCGGGATGTCTCCGACGATCTCCACATGCGTGGCGTAGGCGCGCGCCTCTGGCCGCGGCTCGCCGCGCAATCGAAGGGCGGTGACATGGAGCTCGAGCACCGCCCGCATCTGGCGTTCGACCTGATCGCGACTGCGCCCCCTCGCGAGGCAGCCATCGAGATCCGGCGCGTGGGCTTCGTACCCGCGCTCGGTGGGACGCACGACGATCAGGAATCTCACCCCTCCTCCTCTCGCTCGGAGCCCAGGCGGCGGCCGGCCGCAACGCGACTGCGCGACCGACCCTCGCGCGAACGGGCACCCCGCCCCGCGAGGCCTCGCGCGACGGTGGACCGCGCGTGCAAGGAACGGTCAACGCCGGCCGGCCCGGCGCTGGTCCGGAGAGGTCCCGGGGCCGACATTGCTCCGCTGTGCTGACGCGAGACGGTACGTCGGACCTCCGCGCGGGGGACGAGGGACGGACGCGCGACGGGCCGGGGAGGGCCTTCTGGTGGGCGGTCGCCGCGATCGGCGCCGCCGCGGCCTACGGGCTGGGCGCGACGCTCGATGTGATGGAGATCGACGCCGCGCAGTACGCCGCCATAGCGCGCCACGTCGCCGACTCGGGCACGTGGCTCGAGATCACCGACCGTGGCGAGCCCTTCCTCAACAAGCCGCCGCTCCTCTTCTGGACGAGCGGGCTGTCGTTCCTCGCGTTCGGGGTCTCGGACGTCTCGTACAGACTCCCGTCGGTCCTCGTGTTCGTCCTGGGTGTGTACGCCACCTACCGCCTGGCCACGCGCTACGGGGGCAAGCGCGCGGGGTGGTGCGCGGCTCTCGTCCTCGCGACGTGTCAGGGCGCCTTCCTGATGAACCAGGACGTCCGCACCGACACCCTGCTCACCGGGGTCGTGGCCTTCTCGCTGTGGCGCCTGGCCGAGTTCCTCGAGCGCCCGGGGCTGGGCAACGCGGCGCTCCTCGGAGCGGGGCTCGGCGCCGGCATGCTCAGCAAGGGAGTGATCGGCCTCGTGGTGCCCCTGCTGGGGGCCGCCGCGCATCTCGCGGCCCGCCGGGAGTGGCGGCGCGCCCTGCGTCGGGAGTGGGCGGTGGCGCTGGGGATCGCCCTCCTCCTCCTCGCGCCCATGGCCGTCGGCCTGGTGCGGCAGCACGGCGCCGCGGGGCTGGTGTTCATGTTCTGGACGCAGGGGCTCGGCCGTGTGCTGGGGGAGAACATCTGGGGCGATGCCCACGGTCCGTTCTTCTTCGTGCCCCAGCTCGCGTGGATCTTCTTGCCCTGGACCCCGTTCCTCGTGGCGGCGCTGTGGGCGCGCGCGCGGGACCTTCGAGCCGCGGGCTGGCGCCTCTCCGCGGGGCACGAGGCGATCACCCTGGGGGCGTTCGCGCTCGGCTTCATCGGGATCTCGCTCTCGCGCTCCAAGCTCCCCCACTACGTCTACGTCACGCTGCCGGCGGCCGCCGTGCTCACCGGCACGTGGCTGGCCGCGTGGCTCGGCGAGGGGGGACGCGGCCGGCTCGCCGCGCTGCAGGCCGCCTTGCTCGCGCTCTTGTGGCTGGCGACGGTCGCGCTCCTGGCGTGGGCGTTCCCCTCCCGCAGCGCGCTCCTGTGGGCCGGGCTCGCGGTTCTGGCGGTCGGGACGGGCCGGGCGCTCATCGGAGGGCGGCGTCGCCGCGCGGCGGTCGTGCTCGCGTCCGCCCTGACCATCGCGGCGGTCAACCTGGCGCTCAACGGAGGCATCTACCCTCGCCTGCTCGCCTATCAGGCGACCAGCGCGGCGGGCCGGCTCGTGCGGACGCTGGAGGGGGGCGGCGCGAGCAGGCCGGGGGAGGCTCCGCCGAGCGGCCCGTTGATCGCC
>JBFIOX010000205.1:0-5250 GCA_041610455.1 Gemmatimonadota bacterium | reverse complement strand
GCCCGCCAAACGCGGCATCACCACCCGCCTCTCCGTCTCGCCCATCGGATCCGGCAATTCCAGCCGATCCGGACTGGCCGCCGCCGGCCTCGATTACGTTGTGCGACAGCACCACGCCGCTACTGCTATCCAGACTGATCGCGATCGAGCTCCTGTCGCTCGACCCCCCGTCGGCAGCCTGGACGGTCAATCCTGACAGAGCGACCCCCTCGACGGACGACCCGATGATCGCTGGTAGCCCGGACGACCCGACGATGCGCGTCGTCTGATTGGCAGGGCCATCCCCGACAATGCTCACATTGGATCTCAAGTACACACTGCCGACATAGATGCCGCGACCCACCAGCACCCGGGCGGCTTCCCCTTCGGGCACGGCGTCCATCGCAGCTTGCACAGTGCGAAACGGAGCCTTGCGGGTTCCCGGATTCTCGTCGTCGCCGTTGGGACTGACGAAGATCTGCAGAGGCTGAGGTGCGGCCACGGCTGCGAGTTGGCTGCCGCCGGTCAATTCCGGGGAGACTGGATCTCCGTTTCCACAACCAGCGACGAAGAACGCCACTAGCCCTAGGACGGGCATTCCGCGATTCATCGGGGACCTCCGAGCGCTGGGGGCATGAAAAGGAAACGGCATGTAACCGAACTGGCTACATGCCGGGTGGACTTCGTGATTCTTTTGGAAACCGGGGGTGCTGCTCATGCTCCAGGCTCGCAAAAGAGCTGCGTTGGCCCGAGCCCATCCACCGCCCTGTCTCGTTGAAGCTTAAGAACCTTCGGCGACAACCGGCAAGAGGAGTCCCCGAGAGGTCGACGCAGAATCTCGATAGTCTTCTTTGAATCGGGGAGGGTCGATCGCGTAAGTCTATGCCGGGGGTGGGATTCGAACCCACACGGGGGTCGCCCCCCTTCGGATTTTAAGTCCGATGCGTCTGCCGATTCCGCCACCCCGGCCGACCTCAAGCTACGCGCCCCACCCTCTTGAGCAATGCGAAGCGAAAGCGTGAGGCGCCGCGCTCGGCTCGCTCGCCCGCCGGAGCCGGCGTATCGTTGCAGCGAGAGATTCGATGCCCCCGCGGGCCACCACGCCACCCCGTTCCAGGCCGCCGATGTCCGACGACGCGCCACACGCCGACGCGGCACCGCCGTCTTCGCCGAAGGGCGAGATCGGGAAGACGTACGGGCACTTCCGCGTGCTCGAGCCGCTGGGGCGAGGAGGCATGGGCGTCGTGTACGCGGCCACGGACACGCGCCTCGATCGGACGGTGGCGCTCAAGTTCCTTCCCACCGCGCTGAACGAGGACCGCGAGGCCCGCGCGCGCTTCGCCACGGAGGCGCGGGCGGCCTCGGCGCTGGACCATCCCAACATCTGCACGGTGCACGACATCGGCGAGTCCGACGATGGCCGCGTCTACATCGCCATGGCGTACTACGAGGGCGAGACGCTGGAGGAGAAGATCCGGCGCGGGCCGCTGCGCCCCGACGAAGCCCTCAACTACGCGGGTCAGGTGGCGCGCGGGCTCGCCAAGGCGCACGCGGCGGGGATCGTGCATCGGGACATCAAGCCGGCCAACGTGATCGTGACCGAGGACGGGATCGCCAAGATCCTCGATTTCGGCCTCGCCAAGCTGGAGGACGTGCGCCATACGCGCACCGGGCACGTGCTGGGCACGATCCGCTACATGAGCCCCGAGCAGTCGTCGGGCGAGACGGTCGACCACCGGACGGACCTATGGTCGGTCGGCGTGCTGCTCTACGAGATGCTCACGGGCCGCTATCCGTTCGGCGAGGGTCGGGTGCCGGCCATCCTGCACGCCATCCTCAACGAAGACCCGCCCGCGCTCAGCCGCACGAACCCGAACGTCCCGGCGGGGATCGAGCGCATCGTCGACGGCTGCCTGGCCAAGGACCCGCGCCGACGCTACGCGAGCGCCGAAGCGCTGCTCGCCGACATCGAGCGGAGCGGCTACGCCTCGGGGCCGCCGGGACTCGCCGCTACGTCGGGGCGCGGAAGGCGCGCGCTGTGGCCGCGCCGGACGGGGGCGCGGGCCGGCCTCGCGGTGGCGGCGCTGCTCGCGCTGACGCTGGCGCTGCCGGTCACCCGCCGGGCCATCTGGGGCGGCGGGCAACCGGCCGGCGTGGGCGCGGGCCCGGTGTACGTCGCGGTGCTGCCCCTGACGAGCGCGAGCGGCGATCCGGACGACCAGGCGCTGGCCGACGGGCTCACCTACTCGCTCGCCACCATGCTCGTGGGCCTCGAGACGCAGCGCGACTCGTTCCTGGTGGTCCCGGCCAGCGAGGTGGTTGGCCAGTCGGTCACGACCGCGGCGGAGGCGCGGCGTCTGTTCGGCGTGACCAACGTGCTGCGGGGCCGGTTCGTCCGGGGGGGTGACGGCGCGGCATCCGTCCAGCTCGAGCTGATCGAGCCGGAGCCCGTCGTGCTGGTGGGCGTGGCCACGCTCCCCTCCCCCGACGCGCCGGAGTTCCGGACGGAGGTGCGGGCCGCTTTGGCGGGCCTCTTCGGCGTCGAGTCCGGACGGGTCGATGCGGCGCTCGCCCGCAACGAGCCCACGCGGGCGGGCGCCTACGCCTACTACCTGCAGGGCCTGGGGTACCTGCACCGCAGCGACCTGGCCGACAACACGGACAACGCGATGCTGCTGTTCGAGCGGGCCATCTTGGAGGATCCGGCCTACGCCCTGGCGCACGCCGGGCTGTGCGAGGCGCGCTTCGAGAAGTTCCGGCAGACGGCCGACCCCTCCTTCAGCAGGCAGGCCCTCGAGAGCTGCGATCGCGCGGCGGCGCTCGACGAAGACCAGGCGGCCGTCCTCATCGCGGTCGGGAGCGTGCTCCTCCGCACGGGGGAGCCGGACCGCGCCCTGCGGCGCTTGCGCGAGGCCGAGCGCCTGGAGCCCGACAACGCCGACGTGTACCGCTGGCTGGGACGCTACCACGAGGAGCGGGGCGAGGAAGCGGAGATGGAGCGCGCCTACCTGAAGGCGATCGAGCTACGACCCGACGCGTGGATCTACCACTCCGAGCTGGCCGTGTTCTTGGCCTACGCCGGGCGCGTGCGCGAGGCCCGGGAGCGCTACCGCGAGGTCACGGTCCTCACCCCGGACAACTATCTGGGCTACAACGGCATGGGCTTCACGAGCCTCTGGCTCAACGAGATCGACGAGGCCCGCCGCTACTTCCAGGCCTCGCTCGAGCGGAGGCCCAACCCCATCGCGTACCGCAATCTCGGATATCTTGAGCTACGCGAGGGGGAGTGGACGGAGGCGATCGCCGAGCTGGAAAAGGGGCTCGCGATCAGCGACACCGACTGGTGGAGCTGGCGGCACCTGGCCCAGGCGGCCTACTGGTCGGGACAGGAGGATCGAGCGCGGGAGGCGTGGGGCAACGTGGTCGACATCGTGACGCCACTGCTCGAAGTCAACCCGGGCGACAGCGATCTGCTGCTGGGGCTGGCCGAGGCCCACGTGCTGCTCGGAAACCGGGACGAGGGGCGGCGCCTGCTCGACCGCGCCCTGCTGCGCGACGCGACGTGGAACTACTTTCCCTTCTACATCGGCCGTCTGTACGAGATCCTGGGCAGCCGGGAGAGCGCCGTGGAGTACGTCACCGCGGCGGTCGAGGGCGGCTTCGATCCGGTCGCGATCGACAACGACCCGTGGCTGGCCGAGCTGCGGCGCGATCCCCGCTACGCCGAGGCGCGTCGCCGGGTCCAGTCGTCGTAGGCCGCACGGCGGCCGCGACGCGCGCGACCGGGGCTTCGCGACCCCCCGAGGCTATCCGACGGCGGCCGGCTTTTCGGCAGCCTTGGACGCCTTGCCCCTCGCCTTCCCCGGCGTGCGCTCGTCGGCCCCCGTGTAGAGCTGCCGCGGGCGCGCGATCCGCTGATCGCCGTCCTCCAGCATCTCCTGCCACTGCGCCAGCCACCCCGCGGTGCGCGGGATGGCGAAGAGCACGGGGAACATCTCGACCGGGAAGCCCATCGCCTGGTAGATGATGCCGCTATAGAAGTCGACGTTGGGATACAGACGACGCGACACGAAGTACTCGTCCTCGAGCGCGATCTTCTCCAGCTCGAGCGCGATGTCGAGCATGGGGTTCCGCCCCGTGAGGTCGAACACCTGATCGGCCATCTGCTTGAGGATCTTGGCGCGCGGGTCGTAGTTCTTGTACACGCGGTGCCCGAAGCCCATGAGACGGAAGTCGCCCGCCTTCACCCGCTCCACGTAGTCCGGCACGTTGTCGACCGACTCGATCTCGTTCAGCATGCGCAGGACCTGCTCGTTGGCTCCGCCGTGCAACGGCCCGTAGAGCGCCGCCGCGGCCGCGGCCACCGAGACGTAGGGGTCGGCGTGCGAGCTCCCCACGCTGCGCATCGCGTTCGTGCTGCAGTTCTGCTCGTGGTCGAGGTGGAGGATGAACAGGACGTCGAGCGCCTTCTCGAGCACCGGGTCGGGCTTGTAACGGGGCTCGGTCATCTTGAACATCATGCTCAGCAGGTTGCCGGTGTAGCTGAGGTCGTTGTCGGGATAGGAGTAGGGCCACCCCACGCTCGAGCGGTAGGCGAAGGCCGCGATCGTCGGCATCTTGGCGATCAGGCGCTTGATCTGAAGATCGCGGACGTCGGGGTCCGTGACGTCTCGGGACTCCGGGTAGAAGGTCGACAGCGCCGCCACCGTGCTCACGAGCATCCCCATGGGGTGGGCGTCGTATTTGAAGCCCTCCATGAACTTCTTGATCTTCTCGTGGATCATCGTGTGGTTGGTGATACTGCGGACCCATTCGTCGCGCTGGCTTCCGTCCGGCAGCTCTCCCTCCAGCAGCAGGTAGGCCACCTCCAGGAACGTGAAGTCGTCGGCCAGGTCCTGGATGGGGTAGCCACGGTAGCGCAGGATCCCGCGCTCGCCGTCGATGAAGGTCACGGACGACTTGCACGAGGCGGTGTTGGTGAACCCCGGGTCGTAGGCGAGGAGCCCGAAGTCATCGTCCGAGACCTTGATGTTTCGGAGGTCGAGACAGCGAATGGCCGCTCCGTACTCCGGATAGGTGCCGTATTGAATGGGCAGCTCGTACGTCTTCCCGGTGCGGTTGTCCGTGACGGACAGGGAATCGGGCATCGAGACCTCCAGAAACCTCTCGTGGTTGTGAGTCGTCCGCGACCGCCTGCGGCTGCATTAGGATAGGGGCACACCCCTCCGAGGGGAAACGAGGATGGGCCCGGATGTGCGACGGGCGGCTCCG
>JBFIOX010000204.1:0-5252 GCA_041610455.1 Gemmatimonadota bacterium | reverse complement strand
GGGGCCGATCGATGGAGGGAATCCCGTCCTTCGGAGGTCCGCCCGGCACGATCTCGAGCGGCGGAACCGAGATCTTCGAGAAGTCCGTGCGCCAGCGCTCGCCGCCGGAGAGCTGCTCCGCCACCCCCGCCGAATCGGGGATCGGCTCGCGTGGTGCGTCCCCGGTCCCCTGCCCGCACGCGGGCTGCGCCCCCAGCGCCAGCGCCGAGAGGCAGACCACGGTGAGCCGCGGCAGGCCCGCGGCCGGGAGCCCCGGTCCGGGCGCGCCCGGACCGGGCACGCCCGGGTCGCGGGGGCCCGGATCGGGAAGACTCGGATCGGCCCACGGCACCCCGCGAGGGCTGTCCATCCCCAGCATGCCACCCATGCTCCCTCGGCGTCAGAACCGTTCCGGGGGCGCCCGCGCGCTCGATCCGCTGGTCCGCCCCGCCATCTCGTCCACCCGATCGGGGAACGCGCCCGAAGCCACGGCGGTTCCGTTGCGAGGGCGCGCCGGCTCGCGTCTCTTCTCCGCCGGGGCGCGACGGCCGGTCCGACCGTCCGGCGCTCGCGGCCGCGCGCGGCGGCCGCCGAAGCGCGCCCCCGAGCTCGTAGGGCTGGAGGTTCCCGGAGCGTCCCGAATCGCGGGGCCACATGTCGGAGGAGCACGACAAGAAGGCGCAGTTCGAGACCGAGGCGCTGGTCCACCTCGATGTCCTTTACGGTCTGGCGCTCAGGCTCACCGGAGGCGACGCCAGCCGATCCGAGGACCTCGTGCAGGAGGCGCTCCTCAAGGCGTATCGCGCCTGGGACGATTTCACCCTCGGCAGCAACTGCCGCGCGTGGCTCATGACCATCCTGCGCAACACCTTCATCAACGAGTTCCGCAGCCAGCAGCGGCGCCCCCAGTCGGTCGAGTTCGACGAGGTCGCCGAACGTTCGGTGTTCGCCGAGCTCGAACGGTCCGACCCCCAGGGGGAGTTCTTCGAGCGCATCATCGACGCCGAAGTGATCGCGGCCATCGACGAGCTCCCCGAGGACTTCCGCGTCGCGGTGGTGCTGTCCGATCTCGAAGGCCTGAGTTACCAGGAGGTCTCGGAGATCATGGGCATCCCGGTCGGCACGGTGAAGTCGCGCCTCTTTCGGGCCCGCAGACGCCTGCAGGCGCGTCTCTACCGGTACGCCCTCGAGATGGGGTATCTGTCGTGATGGGGGAGGGCGCGCCGATCGACTGCCAGGCGGCGCTGGAGCGCGTGTACGAATACCTCGATGGCGAGCTGGATCCCGACTGGAGCGAGAAGATCACGGTCCACCTCGAGCGCTGCCGGAAGTGCTACCCGTATTTCGACTTCGAGCGCATCTTCCTGGACCATATTCGCAGTCGGGGGTTCGTGCCGGAGCGCAGCGAGCGGCTCGAGCGACGCCTGCTGGAGGCCCTGCGCGAGGTGGAGTGAGCTGGGGGCTGTTTAGGTCCGCCGGGCGCCTCCCGACGGGAAACGCTGGATGGAGCGGCTATCCGTCTACGGCGCTGGCCCCCCGCGCCGCGAGGTTGACTCGCTCGGTGGGCCGCGAGGCGACGCGACGTCGGGTCCGCCGCTTGGCTCCGTCCATCTTGTCCTCGAGGGCGGCGATCCGCCGCTTCACGTCCACCAGGCTGTCCGGGTTCAGCGACAGCGAGTCGATGCCCGCCTCCACGAGGAGCTCGGCGAAATCCTGGTGGTCGCTGGGCGCCTGGCCGCATATGCCGACCTTGCAGCCCTTGGCGTGCGCCCGCTCGATGAGGCTGCGGATCGCCGTCGTCACGGCCTCGTTCCGCTCGTCGAACAGCGCGGCCAAAGCCGCCGAATCCCGATCGACGCCGAGGATGAGTTGCGTGAGGTCGTTGGACCCGATCGAGAAGCCGTCGAACCGATCGGCGAACTCTTCGGCGAGGATGATGTTGGAGGGGATCTCGGCCATCACGTACACCTCGAGCCCGTTTCTCCCGCGCTCGAGCCCGTTCTCGCGCAACGTCTCGATCACCCGGTCGGCCTCGTCGAGCGTGCGGCAGAACGGGATCATGATCAGCACGTTGCTCAGGCCGAGTGTCTCCCGCACGCGCCGGATCGCGGCGCATTCGAGCGCGAACCCCTCGCGGTACCGGTCGCTGTAATACCGCGCGGCCCCACGGAATCCGAGCAGGGGGTTGTTCTCGGGGGTCTCGAACTGCTCGCCCCCGATGAGGTCGGCGTACTCGTTGGTCTTGAAGTCGCTCATGCGCACGATGACGGGATGCGGCCAGCTGGCCGCCGCGATCTTGGCGATCCCCCGCGCCAGGCGATCTACGAAGTAGCGAGTCTTGTCCTCGTAGCCGCGCGTCAGCTCCGCGATGCGTGCCTTCGCGCTCTCGTCGCGCAGCTCGTCGTAGCGCACCAGCGCCATGGGGTGGATCTGGATGTGGTTGGAGATGATGAATTCCATGCGCGCCAGCCCCACGCCCGTGGACGGCAGCCGCCACCAGCGGAACGCGGCGGCCGGGCTGCCCACGTTCAGCATCAGGTCGGTGCGCGTGTCGGGGACGTCGAGATCGACCTCCGTCTCCTCGTACGCGAGAATGCCCTCGTACACGTACCCGACCTCGCCCTCGGCGCAGGACATCGTCACCTCGTCGCCCGAAGCGAGAACGCGCGTGGCCTCTCCGGTCCCGACGACAGCCGGGGTTCCCAGCTCCCGGCTCACGATGGCCGCGTGGCACGTGCGGCCTCCCGAGTTCGTGATGATCCCGGCGGCGCGCTCCATGATCGGCACCCAGTCGGGATCGGTCATCTCGGTGACCAGGATCGACCCGTCCACGAACCGGCTCATGTCCGAGGGGTCCTCGATGACGCACACACGGCCCGCCGCGATCGATTGGCCGACGCTGATTCCAGTGAGGAGTCTGCTCCCGCTTTCGGTCAGCGCGTACGTCTTGAGCACGCCCGCGCGGGAGCGCGACTGCACCGTCTCGGGGCGGGCCTGCACGATGTGGATCTCGCCCGTCTCGCCGTCCTTGGCCCACTCGATGTCCATGGGGCGCCCGTAATGCCGCTCGATGGTCACGGCGCAGCGGGCCAGCTCCAGCACTTCCGCGTCGGAGAGCACGTAGGCGTCGCGCTCCTCCGCCGTGGTCTCCACCTCGCGGGTGGGGCACTGGGCCAGGTCTTCCGAATCGCGATAGACGAGCTTCCGCTCCTTCGAGCCCAGCGTGCGGTCGACGATCGGGGTCACGCTGGGCTCGTCGAGGAGCGGCTTGAACACAAGGTATTGATCGGGCGTGACGCTGCCTTGGACGACGGTCTCCCCCAGGCCCCAGGCCGCGCTGATGAGCACCACGTGCGGAAAGCCGGTCTCGGTGTCGATCGAGAAGCAGACGCCGGCGCTGCCCACGTCGGAGCGCACCATTTTCTGCACGCCGACCGAGAGCGCAACTTGAAGGTGATCGAACCCCTGACGCGCGCGGTACGCGATCGCCCGGTCGGTGAAAAGTGACGCGTAGCACCGCCGGCAGGCGTCGAGGACCGCGGTTCCGCCTCGCACGTTCAGGTAGGTCTCCTGCTGCCCCGCGAACGAGGCCTCGGGGAGATCTTCGGCGGTGGCGGAGCTGCGCACGGCCACGTCCACGTCGCTCCCGCCGTAGCGGGCCGCCAGGGTCTCGTAAGCGGCCAGGATCTGCGACTCGAGGTCGGCTGGAAAGTCACCCGAGAGCAGCAACTCGCGAACCGAGCCGCCCACGTCGGCGAGCGAGCGAAAACCCGAGGCCAGGTCCTCGAGGTGATCGCGAATGCGCGACTCGAGCCCGTTTTCCGTCACGAAGCGACGGTAGGCGCCTGCCGTGACCGCGAAGCCATCGGGGACGCGGACGCCACGCGGCTCGAGGGTCCTGATCATCTCTCCCAGGGAGGCGTTCTTGCCACCGACCTCATCGAGGTGCTCCGACCCCACCTCGGCGAACCAACGTATCTCCGCCATCGCGACTCCCCGGTCGAACGCGACGTCTCGCACCGCCGAACTCCGCCCCCGACTCGCGTCGGTTCCTCCCGCGCCGATTTCTCGGCACCAGCCGCAATTGGTGTTCCGAATGCCCCGCGCACTCAAACGGTTCCTGCCGAACGAGTTGGCTTTCGCCGGGCGCGCGAGGGGCGGCGGAGTGTGGCGCGCGGGCAGCGCGAACCCTGTCGCGGTCTCGCGTCAGAGCCGGGTCGTCGACGCGATCGCGACCCTCAGAACAGACCGAGCTGCTCGGGGCCGGCCGATCCCGCGCGCGGGCGCCGCGACCACTCGTTCTCGGCCCGGATAGGCGGATCCAGGGGCTCGACGCAGGAGAGATCGTCGACGCCCACGCGGTTGACCCTGGCGCTGACCGGAAAGACCTCGAGGCGGGCCGGATCGAAGGGTCGCAGGGAGCGCTCGAGATCGCCCGTATAGCCGGTCGCCGGGTCCAGCCACGCGTCGAGCCCGTCGCCCGCGACGATCGCGGGCATGCGATCGTGCAGGGCGCGGAGCAGCGAATTCGCGTCGGTCGTGATGATGGCGCACGACTCGATGGGTGCTCCCTCGCCTCGCCACGCGTCCCAGATCGCCGCAAGCGCCAGCGGCGCACCGTCGCGCGCGCGAACGAAGTAGGGCTGCCTCCGCCCTCCTTCGGTTCGCCACTCGTAGAATCCGTCGGCCGGGACCACGCAGCGCCGGCGAGGAAGGAGGTCGCGGAACGCGGGCCGCGCGCCGAGCGACTCGGCGCGCGCGTTGATCATCAAGGGAAGCGAGCCGGGCTGCGAGACCCAGTTGGGGATGAGGCCCCAGCGAAGGCCCACCAGGCGACGCTTGCCGCCTTCGGCCCGCACGGCGACCACCGTTTCGGTCGGCGCCAGGTTGAAGCGCGCTGGCGTGCGCACGAGACCATCCGCATCCGCGTCGAACAGATCGGCCAGATCGGCGATCGGGGTCGAGAGGCTGAAGCGTCCGCACATGGGACGAATGTAACCGACGGGGGGACCCGTTGCGGGCCGGACTGCGCGCCCCGAACATGCGAAAACGCGCACCGGACCGACCAGCGTCCACGCACCCAGGAGATCACCGCGGGATGAAGATCGCGCTCATCCAACAGCGCGCGGGACCGGATCGGTCCGACGCGCGTGGCGCTGGGAGTGTCGAGCGATGACTGAAGAGCTGTACATCCCGGAGTGGTTCAACCAGACCACGCTGCACCCGCTGGGGATCGCGGCGGTGCTGGTGCTGGGCATGGCCATGCTGCTCGT
>JBFIOX010000203.1:0-5272 GCA_041610455.1 Gemmatimonadota bacterium | reverse complement strand
GATCGCGGGGGCGGCGCTCGCCGGCATCTTCTTGCGCCTCAACGCTGGCGATGAGGAGACCCCGCGATCCACCGGTGATGCGGCGGCGGATTCGGTGCGCGACGCCGTCGAGGCGACCGCCTCGGCCGCCGCGTTCGCCACCGAAGTAGCGCTTCCGGTCGAGGCCGCGCGCATCCGCCGCGATACGTTCGTCCTGTGGGTGGCGGCGAGCGGCCGGGCGGCCGCGCGGCGCGTGGCGCCCCTCTACGCGGAGGTCGCCGGATCCGTACTCGACGTTCCGGTCGGCGAGGGGGCGTACGTGCGCCAAGGCGCCCCCATCGCGCGCATCGACACCACGCTCTACCAGCTCCGGGTGCGTCAGGCTCGGGCCCAGCTGGAGCGGGCAGAGGCGGAGTATCGCGACAAGATCCTCTTCGACGACCGCATCGAGGATGCGGCCGAGCGCGAGGAGCGCGCGCGGCAGGCGCGCATCCGGGTCGGCCTGGACGAGCGTGAGGCCGCCCTCGAGGAGGCCGAGTACGAGCTCGCCAAGACGCGCATCGTAGCGCCGTTCGCGGGTCGAGTGGCCAATCTGGCCGTGGCCGAGGGAAGCCGCGTGGGCCCCGGGGACTCGCTGGCCACGGTGGTGGACCTCTCCCAGATCGATATCGACGCGGGCGTCCTGCACTCGGAGCTGCCGCTCGTGGCAGTGGGCCGGGAAGCGACCGCCACGTTCCCGGCGCTCGCCGGCGAGGTGTTCCGCGGCCGGGTGATCAGCGTCAACCCGCTCATCGATCCCGAGACGCAGACGGCCCGGGTCACCGTGCGGCTCTCCAATCCCGAGGCCCGCATCGTCCCCGGCATGCCCGGGCAAGTCCGCATCGCCGGCCGTCAGCTGGCCGACCGCACGTTCGTGCCCAAGGAGGCCATCGTCGAGCGCAACCGTCGCCAGGTGGTGTTCGTGTTCGAGCCCGCCGAGCGGGGCGGGGTGGTGGGCACCGCGCAGTGGAAGTACGTGACCACGGGCCTCGAGAACGACCGCGACGTGGAGATCGTCCCGGCCACCCAAGGTGCCGACGAGACGTTCGTGCCGGCGGGCGGCGAGTGGGTGCTGGTGGACGGGCACGCCACGCTCACGCACGACGCCCGCGTGCGGATCGAGAATCACGAGGAGCTGACGCGCGCGGGCGCGCCGGCGCGCGGGGCGGGGAGCGAGCGGTGAGATTCCGCGCGCGCGCCCGCGGTTGCCTGGCGGGGCTGATCGCGGCCCTGGCGGCCGCCTCCGCGGGCGGGCAGCAAGCCACGCTTCCGGACACGCTCGATCTGGAGCGGGCCGTCCGCATCGCCATGGAGGGCAGCCCCGAGCTGGCCAGCTTCCGCGCGCAGGCGGACGCGGCGGGGGCGAGCCAGCGCGCTGCCTGGGGCGCCTTCCTCCCCCGCGCCACGGCCGGACTGGCGTTGAGCCGCACCGATTTCACCCGCACCACGTTCGTGGGGGAAGAGGGGGAGTCGGAGACGTTGCCCGAGCCGCTGCGCTCCTCGAGCCAGGGAGCGAGCCAGAGCTTGAGCCTCAGCTGGACCGTGCTGGACGGGGGACGACGCTTCGCCGACCTGCGGCGACAATCGGCCGGCGTCCGGGCCGCCCAACGGCGCCTGGACGACCGCGTGCGAGCGGTGGCGGCGGCGACGCGGCGGGCGTTCTTCGAGGCGCTGCGGCGGCAACGCCTGCTCGAGCTCACGACGCGCCAGATCGAGGACCGGCGGCTCGAGCTGGACATCGCCCGGCGCCGCTACCAGATCGCCGCGGTGGAGCGGCCCGACGTGCTCGCCACGGAGTCGAACCTGATCAACGCGGAGGTGAGCCTGCTGAGCGAGCGGCGGCAGCACGAGGATGGGCTGCGCGCCCTGGCGGTCGCCATGGGGCTTCCCCCGGACGCCGGTCTCGCCACCACGCTCAGCGAGGTGTCGGCCGTCCCGGACCCGAGCCTGGCGGATGCGGACGCGCTGGTCGGCCTCGCCCTCGGCGCCGATCCCGAGCTGCTCGCCCTCGACGCCGATCGGGCCGCCGCGTCGGCGGCCCTGTGGGGTGCCCGCACGAGCTACCTGCCGACCATTCAGCTGAACCTCGGCTGGTCGCGCTCGGAGCAGTTCGGCCCCGAGGCCTCCTTCCTCCAGTTCGACCTGGGGGATACGGGGAGGTCGTTCTCGGTCTCCGCATCGTGGAACCTGTTCGACGGGTTCGCGCGCGAGGAGCAGACGGCGCTGGCCTCGTCCCAGCGCAGGCAGGCGGAGGAGGGCCTGCGCCTGCGGCGCCTGGAGATCGAGCGCGAGGTGCGCCGCTTCGTGGCGGAGATCGACCAGCTGGCACAGACGATCGCCCTGTTCGAGCGAGCCCTCGCACTGTCGCAGGAACGTCTGGCCATGACGCGCGAGATGTACCGCCTGGGCAACATCGACTTCACGGCGCTCCAGCAGGCCATCAGCTCGGTCACCGAGGCGGAGCGCTCGCTGATCGAGCGCCAGTACGACTATCTCGTGGCTTGGTCGAACCTGGAGGAGTACGTGGGCGGCGCGGCGGTCCGGCCGTGAGCCGAGCGGCCGGCGCGGGCCCGCGCGCCCCGGCGCTCTGACGCGTGGCCCTCCCCGACCTGTCCCTGCGCAGACCGGTCGCCACGTCGATGCTGTACGTGGGCATCGCGGTGGTGGGCATCGTGTCGTTCCTCCGTCTCCCCATCGACCTGCTTCCCGACGTGGCCTTCCCGACGCTCTCGGTGTGGACCACCTACACGGATGCCGCGCCCGCCGAGGTGGAGCGCTGGGTCACGGAGCCGATCGAGCAGCAGCTCTACTCGATCCCCGGGGCGCGCGACGTCACCTCGCGCTCGCGCGAGGGGCAGTCGCTCGTGCAGCTCCAGTTCGGCTGGGGTACCGACATGGAGTTCGCCACGCTCCACACGCGCGAGCGCCTCGACAATCTGGTCGAGACGCTGCCGCAGGGCGCGGAACGTCCCATCATCCTGCGCTCCGATCCCACCAGCGATCCGATCATGACGCTCGCGGTGAGCGGGGCCGACCTGCGGCCCCTGCGCGATCTCTCGCAAGCGGTCTTCAAGCGGCGCCTCGAGCAGCTCGACGGCGTATCGCTCGCCGCCATCGCCGGCGGTCCGGTGCGCGAGCTGCGCGTGGTGGTCGACCCGGATCGGCTGAGTGTCCTCGACGTGTCGCTCGACGAGATCGCGGCGGCGCTCGACGCGGCCAACTACAACGCTCCGGGGGGCACGATCAAGCGGGGACGCTTCGAGTACAGCCTGCGCACGGTGGGTCAGTTCCAGGGCGTCGCCCAGCTCCTCGACGTCGTGGTGTCGCGACCGACGCCGTCGGGAAGCCCCATCCTCCTGCGCGACCTGGCCAGCGTCCGGGACACGATCGCCGAGCTCGAGACGATCGCCCGCTTCAACGGGCAGGCCGCGATCGGGCTCCAGATCTTCAAGGAGGCGGGGACGAACACCGTCCGGGTGGCGGACCGTGTGCGCGAGACGCTGACCCAGCTCCGCCGCGAGTTCCCGGAGGTGTCCGTCGAGATCGCGTCGAGCCAGGCGAGCTTCATCCGCAACGCGATCTCCAACGTGGTCCAGGCGCTTCTCCTGGGCGGCGCGCTCGCCTTCCTGGTCCTGTTCCTGTTCCTGCGCGACCCGCGCTACCCCGTGGCGATCGGGCTGGCCATCCCCATCTCGGTCATGGCCGCGTTCGCCCTCTGTTACGCGTTCGACGTGAGCCTCAACATCATGTCCCTGGGCGGGTTGGCGCTGGGGGTCGGGCTTCTCGTCGACAACTCCATCGTGGTGCTGGAGAACATCTTCCGCCATCGCGAGGAAGAGGGACGCGCCGCGCCGGCCGCGGCCTCGGTGGGCGCCCGCGAGGTGGCGGCCGCGATCACGGCGTCGACGCTGACCACGATCGCCGTCTTCGGCCCCGTGCTCTACGTGGAGGGTGTGGCGGGCGCCCTGTTCGGCGACCTGTCGCTGGCGGTCACCTTCTCGCTTCTCGCGTCGCTGCTCGTGGCGCTCACCCTCCTCCCGGTGCTCGCCGCGCGGGTGGCCGGGAGGGAGGGTCGGGCTGAGCGCGCGCACGCGAACGGGCCCGACCCCGCGAGGCCGGGAGGGCGCGTGGGAGACGGCGACGGGGCCATCGCCCCGCCGACGCCGGGAGCCGCCGGACACGTGGCGCGGGCCCGCGCGGCGGCACGCCGGTTGGCCGGTGGCGCGGCCGGGAGCGGCGCGTTCGTCGCCCGCTCGGTCGGGCTCACGTTCCACGACCTCGGCTCAGGGCTCGGCCACCTCTCGAGCCGCCTCCTCACGCCCTCGCTGCGCGCCTTCGAGCGCGGCTTCGCCCGCTTCGCGCACCGCTACGAGCGGTCGCTCGCCTGGTCCCTCGGCCACCGCGCGACGGTTCTTGGGATCGCGGCTTCGGCGCTCCTGCTCGCCCTGATCGTGGGGAGCGCCCTTCCGCGGGGGCTCATGCCGCGCGTGGACGAGCGGCAGTTCCGCGTCGAGATCGAGCTGCCGGTGGGGACGCCGATTCGGGCCACCGACGCGGCGGCGGACCGGCTGGAAGAGGAGCTGCTCGGGCTGGACGGCGTGACCGGGGTGTTCACGCGGGTGGGGCGCGCGCGGGGCAGCGAGCTGGTGGCCCGGGAGCTCACCGGGCTCAACCATGCCGCGCTCGACGTCCAGCTCGCCGAGCGGGGCCCCTCGACCGACGACGTGGTCGCCGCGTTTCGAGACCGCTTGGCGGGAGCCGGCGTCGAGCCATCGTTCGTATCGGTCGAGACGGGGCGCGCCACGTCGCTGGGGCGCGCCCTCGCGCTGGGCGAGGCCGATCTGGCCGTCAAGGTGCAGGGAGGCGAGATCGACGACCTGGTCCCGGTCGCCGAGGCGGTAGCGGCGCGGATGTCCGAGCTGCGGTCGCTGGCCGACGTCCGGCTCGATTTCCAGCGCACGCAGCCCGAGCTCGTGATCGAAGTGGACCGCGAGGCAGCCGCACGCCACGGGCTGACCGTCACCCAGGTGGCCGATGCGATCGAAGCCTACCTGCGGGGCTCGCAGACCTCGAACGCCTACGCGGAGTTCGCCGACAAGGTCGACATCCGGGTGGCCATCCCCGAGGCCTCGCGCCAAGCCCTCGGCGATGTGCTGGGACTGCGCCTGCGCGGCGTGCCCATCGGCGAGCTCGTGTCGGCCCGCCAGGCCTTCGGCCCGGTCGAGATCAGGCGGGAGGACCAGAACCGCACCGT
>JBFIOX010000202.1:0-5279 GCA_041610455.1 Gemmatimonadota bacterium | reverse complement strand
GGGGGAGGCTCCCGCGGGCCTCGGTTTGGGCCCTCTCTCGGGCCTCAATCCGGGGCAGGCTCCTCGGCCGGCGCCCGCGTGCGCTCCTCGGCCGCCGCCCGCGCGCGCTCGGCCGCGGGAAACGCGTGCAGCGCCGTCGCCTTCACCCGCGCGGCCACGCGCGATCCGGGGGCCAGACCGAGCTGGTCGGCCGCGTCCCGCGTGACGAGCGCCACCAGGGGCACCGATCCCTCGAGCTTGAGCCGCACCAACCCGCCCATGTCCCGGCGCTCGCGCACCGTGGCGTACAACAGGTTGCGGGTCGACAGCTCGTTGCCGCCCCGGTCCGGCGGGCCCAGCACGAGGTCTTCGGGCCGGTAGGCGATCTTCACCGACATCCCCGGGTGGACGTCGCCCAGGGCGGTGAGCGTGGCGCCGCCCACCTGCACGCGGACCGTCGCGCCATCTCGGGCCACCACGCGCCCCGGCAGCGTGAACTCGGCCCCCGTGAGCCGCGCCGTGTAATCGTCGACGGGGTTCTCGTAGATGTCGGTGGGGGTACCGATCTGAACGATGCGGCCTTCGCGCATGACGGCAACGCGGTCGGCCAGGTGGAACGCCTCGTTGCGGTCGTGGGTGATCAGGAACACCGAGGTGGTCCGCTCGCGCGCCACCCGCTCCAGATCGTCGCGCAGGTCGGCCCGCGCGTCCGTGTCCAGATTGGCCGTGGGCTCGTCGAGGAAGAGGATCTCGGGGTCGGTGACCAGGGCCCGCGCGAGGGACACGCGCTGAAGCTGGCCCCCGGACAGGGTGGCGACCGCCGCGTCGAGCAGGTGGCCGATCTCCAGCGACTCGCACACCGACGCGACACGCCGGTGCGCTTCGAGACGCGATACCCGACGGAGCTTGAGCCCCAGGGCCACGTTGTACTCGACCGAGTCGCGCCAGAAGTAGGGGCGCTGGAAGACGATCGAGGAAGCGCGGCGGAGCGCGCGCTCGGCCTCCCGCCCCGTGCGCCCCCGGAACTCGACGCGTCCGGCGCTCGGCTTCTCGAGCATGGCGAGCAACCTGAGCAGCGTCGACTTGCCCGCGCCGTTGGGCCCGAAGAGGGCGAGCAGCTCTCCCGCCCTCAGATCGAGAGACGCCACGTCGACGACCTCGCGGCCGTCGTATCGCTTCACCAGCCCGGTCGCGGCGAGCAGCGTCCCGTCCACCGGGTCAGGCGCTCAGCGGACGCCGCACGGAGCGCCGGCCGAGCAGCAGGAGGAGCACGTTCACGTAGAGGGCGACGAGCATGAGCACGATCCCCATGGCGATCGCCGCCCCGAAATTGCCCCGTTGCGTCTCAAGCACGATGGCCGTGGTCATCACGCGGGTCTCGCCGAGGATGTTGCCGCCCACGATCATCACCGCGCCCACCTCGCTGATGATGGCGCCGAAGCCGGCGGCCACGGCGGCGACCAGCGAGGTGCGCACTTCGCGGAGCTGGAGAAAGACGGCCTGCAAGCGGCTCGCGCCCAGCGCCCGCGCCTGTACCCGGATGTCCGGGGGCACGGACTCCGCGGCCGCGAGGCTCACCGCCGCGATGTAGGGGCCCGCGATCACCGTCTGAGCGAGGATCATGGCGAGCGGCGTGTAGAGCAGCTCGAGCGATCCGAGCGGACCCGATCGCGAGAGGAGCAGGAACACGGCCAGCCCTACCACCACGGGAGGCAGCGCGAGCCCGGAGTTGACGATCGCGACGACCGGCGTGCGGAACCGGAAGCTGGAGAGCCCGATCGCAGCCCCCACCGGCAGCCCGATCAGGACAGCGAGGATGAGGGCGAGCCCGCTGATCTGGAACGACTTCACGATCACGTTCCAGACGTACAGGTCGCCCGAGGTGAGCAGCCGGAGCGCTTCGAGCAGGGGGTCCACGGTGGAATAGTGGGGCGGGTCGCGCGTCCCCTTCAACCCGCCTGACGAAGGTTCCGCGCGCCCGCGCGCCCGGCCGGCGCTCCCGGCCCACCGCTAATCGAGTCGGGCGCTTGCAGTTCGGCCGGATCGGACCCGCCATGGGGGGCCGGGATCGGAAGCCTCGTCCCGACCAGGAGAGGCGTGAACAGCGGCGCTCCGCCCTCTCCCACCCCGAAGGTCGCGATCACCGCCCGCCCCGCCTCCGACGTCAGCCATTCGACGAAGGCCGCCCCCTCCCGGGGCCGCCGGCCGGCCCGCGTCACCAAGGCCGAGTACAGGTTGAGGAGCGAGCCGTCCCCCTCGACGAGCGGCGCCAGGTCGAGCAGTCGCGCGAGCACGCGGAAAGTGGCCTCGTCGGTCAGCGTATAGGCGCGCCGCTCGCTCGCCAGCTGGAGCGACGTGCCCTGGCCCTGCCCCGACTCGATGTACCAGGGGCCGTCCGGTGACACGCCCGCCTCGCGCCACAGGGCCAGCTCCCGCTCGTGCGTGCCGGACCCGTCGCCGCGCGAAACGAACGACGCCCGGGCCGCCGCGACGCGTCGCAGGGCGTCCGATGGATCCGCGAGGCCCCGAATGCCCACGGGATCCTCGGCCGGGCCGACGATCACGAACCCGTTGTACATGACCGGCGTGCGCTCCAGGGCGTGGCCGGCCTCGACGAAGCGGTTCTCCGCCTCGGGGGCGTGGACGAGCAGTACGTCCGCATCGCCGCGCCGCCCCAGCTCGAGCGCTTCGCCGCTCCCTACCACGACCGTGCGGATGCGGCGTTCCGGATGGGCCTCCTGGTAGGCCCGGACGAGCCGCTCCAGGAGCCCCGAGTCGTACGTCGAGGTAGTGGCGGCCAGCACGACGGAGGCGCGGTCGGCGTCGCACCCGGCGAGAGGGACCAGCCCGAGGAGGAGAGCGGCGAGCCGGCTCCGCCTCAGCCGTGCCGGATCCAACGGACCACCTCGGGAAGGTTGGCCCGCTGCCCCTTCATGAGGATGCCCACGCGATAGATGCGGCCGGCCACCCAGGCCGCGCCGAGGACGCAGCCGGCCAGCAGCACGAGGGAGGTGGCAATCTGCCAGGCGGGCACCGAGGTGATGAACAGCCGGGGCGTCATGACGAGCGGGCTGAAGAACGGGATGAGGGACATGACCACCGCCCAGCCCGCGTTGGGGCTCTGGATGATCCCCTGTACCGCGATGAAGGGCACGATGATCAGCATCGTCACGGGGAGCGCCGCCTGCTGCGCGTCGGACTCGTTGCTGATGGTGGCGCCGGTCCCGGCGAACATGCCCGCGTAGAGCAGATAGCCGAGCACCAGGAAGAGCAGCACGAGCGCCACGGTGACCCAGGGGACCGCGAGGGCGGAGAGGTCGATGCCGGCCTCGGCCAGGGCGGACGCGCCCGAGGTGAGGCCGAACAAGGCGGCCGCCGAGATGATGACGCCCCAGATGACCATCTGCGTGAGGCCGACGGCGCCGACCCCCACGATCTTGCCTAGCATCAGCTCCCACGGGCGCAACGACGACACCATCACCTCGACGATGTCGGACGACTTCTCCTCGATGATCGAGCGGATGATCATCTGCCCGTAGATGAGGAGGATCATGTAGAAGAAGAAGGCGATGACGAAGCTGATCGCCTGGAATGCCTCCTGCGAGCGCGCCCCGCCGCTCTGGGTCACGTTGACGACATCGAGGCGGTTCGTGCGCAGGAGGACCTCGGGGTCGAGTCCCTCGATGCCGGCGTCGCGCAAGCGGGCGCGGAGCAAGGCGCGGCGCAGCGCATCGCGGATCGTGCGCTCGGTCGCCGCGGGGACGGCATCGCGCGCCAGGAGCTTCACGCCGGTCTCGTCGCCAGCGGATGCCGACCCGGCGGGCGCGTCGCTCGCGACCAGGCCCTCTGGGAGGAGGAGCAGGTAGTCGAACGCGGTCTGTGGGAGTCGGGTGCGCGCCACCGCTTCGGTCGCGCCCTCCAGGTCGCGCGCCCGCGTGGCGAGCACCGAGTCCTTGAGCAGCTCCTCCACGACCAGGTCGGCCAAGCGGCCAGAGGCGTCGATAACGCCGAGCGCCTTGGTGCCACCCGTGTCGGAGGCGCCGCGCACCGCGAGGAACCCCGCCAACGCCATGAGCCCCACGATGAGCACGGGCAAGCCGAGCGTGGAGAGCAGGAACCACTTCGATGTGACCCGCTGCATGAACTCGCGCCGAATGACGGCCCGCACCTTGGCGGTGATCGGATTCACGCCGCCGCCTCCTCGGGCGCGTCCTCGGCCGACAGCCCGGCCTGCTCGGCCTTCTCGAGGAAGATCTCCCGCAGCGAAGGCTCCACGAGCTCGAAGCGCGAGATCCGCACTCCGGCATCGACCGCGCGCCGCAACAGCGCCTGCGGGTCCGCCCCGTCACGCATGCGCACCTCCACGTAGCGGCCGTGGTCGGCGACGCGCTCCACGATGTCGGGAGAATCGAGGAACCGTCCGTCCCCCTCGAACGCGATCGCCACCTCCCGGCGGCCCGAGGCGGCCTTGACTTCGCTCACCCTCCCGTCGAGGACCTTGGTGGCGCCCGCGATCATGCACACGCGCTCGCACAGGCGCTCGGCGTCCTCGATGTGGTGGGTGGAGAAGAGGATCGTGGCGCCCTCGCGCTGGCGCTCGAGCACCATGCGCTTGAACAGGTCGACGTTGATCGGATCGAGCCCGCTGAACGGCTCGTCCAGAATGAGCAGCGCGGGCCGGTGGAGGATGGTGCCGAGGAACTGCGCCTTCTGGGCCATGCCCTTCGACAGCGTCTCGATCTTGTCCTTGGCGCGATCGGCGAGTCCCATCCGCTCGAGGCCGACCTCGGCCTCGGCCAAAGCCTGCTTGCGCGAGAGCCCCTTGAGCTCGCCGAAGAACGCCAGATGGTCGAGCAGCGACATCTTGGGATAGAGCCCCCGCTCCTCCGGCAGGTAGCCGATGCGCTCCCGCTGCGCCTCGATGTCTCGCGACCCCAAGACCTCGACCGTGCCGGAATCGGGACCGATGATGTCGAGGATCATGCGGATCGTCGTGGTCTTGCCCGCCCCGTTCGGCCCGATCAGCCCGTAGATGGATCCGAGCGGGACCTCGAGATCGAGATCACGGACCGCGGTGGTGTGGCCGAACCGCTTCTGGACGCCCTGGAGGCGTATCGCCGGTGGTGTCACGCGGGCGATGATACCCGGTGCACACGCCGGCCGCCACCAAACTCCGCCTCGCGTGCTCCGAGCCCGCGCGGGCGCCGTCTCACGCGCGCCGAGCGCCCCCTCGCGCCCGCCGAGCGTGCTCCCTCGCGCCCCGCCGAGCGCCCCCCCGTGCCCGAGCGCGCCCCGCCCCG
>JBFIOX010000201.1:0-5350 GCA_041610455.1 Gemmatimonadota bacterium | reverse complement strand
CGTGGTTGATGCGCGCGAGGGCGCGCGCCAGCCGTTGGGGCTCGAGCGCGCGCGTCAGGCCCACCCCACGAGGTCGCCCACGGCCACGGGCCCGCCCTCGACCACCATGCCGTAGGCGCCGGCGCGCCAGTCCGGGTCGAGCGCCTCGCGCAGACCCTCCGCCGCCTCGTCCATGCGGTCGCAGGGGCGCGTCTCGCCCCGGATCTCGATGCGGCAGTTCCCGATCCGCAGCACGCGCCCGGCGGTGTGGGCCAGGCCGAGGCCTCGCACCAGCAGATTCGCGCGCCGGGCCTCGGGATCGACGCGGACGCCGAGGTCGGCTTCGGCGGCTTCCCAGCCGTCGAGGGCGAGCAGCGTCACCTGCCGATACCCACCGCGGTCGGCGTTCCCCTCCAGGCCCACGCCCGCGATCAGGACCGCGCGCTCGACGCGACGCATCGGCCCTCCGCGATCCGACTTGATCCAGATCGCCTCGAGCGTGCCCGGCTCGCTCATGCGCGCTTCGCGGCGAGATCTTCGGAGGCGCGGGCGGTCGTCGCCTTGGCGAGGAGCGCGATCTGTCCGGCGTGATACAGATCGTGTTGGATCACGCCGTGCACGAGCTGGTGCGCCGACCAGCGCGCCCCCGGCGTCGCCCGATCGAGCGCCCCCGGATCGAGCCCGGCCACGACGGCCCGTAGCCGCGCGCGTGAGGCGGTGAGGGCGTCCAGCGCCGACTGCCAGGCGCCCGACGACGGTCGGGGGACGGCCGGGAAGTTCTCCTCGGGGGTGGGCTCCACATCTTCGCCTTGCAGACGCCGCGCGGCGATCTCGTGCCAGGTCCTCATGTGCAGCGCCAGCTCCCACGCCGAATGCGCCCCGGGGATGGGACGCGCGGCCGCCTGCGCGGGCGTGAGCTGCGTGAGGAGGGGCATGGCGGCGGGACCGTGCCACGATTCTCCCTCCCAGCTGCGGTCGAGTTGATCGAGGAGACGTTCGATATCGCCCACGGGACACCTCCTGGTCGGGCGCGGGTCACGCCGATGGAACGCCACGGGGCGCCCCGGCGTGAAACCGGGGCCCCCCGCGGCCATTCGAGCCCGCGGTCAACCGGACGCGGTCACCTCGAGGGACGAGACGTGCAGGTCGAGGGCATGATTCACCCGCAGTCCCACGACCCCTTCGACGTGTTGGTCGGCGCGGGCGGTACGGAACACCTCCTGCCCGTTCACGAGGAACACGAGCGCCTCGGGCCCCGCCTCGATGGCCAGCACGTTCTTGGCCGTCCCCTCGCCCTCGCCCCGGCCCTCCCAGGTGACCACCGCGTCGTGTTTCGCCCAGCCGTGCAGGGTCGAGGTTCCCGCCCCATCGCGCCGCTTGACGAGCACGCTGCCGTCCCGACGGATGAGGAAGTAGGTGTAGACCTGTCCCTCGCCGGCGAGATCGCGGCCTCCGATGAACAGCCCGAACCCTTCGTTGCGGTTGCCCGGATCGAACAGGAAGGTCTCCGACTCGACCCTGAAGTCGCCGGTGGCCCGCTTCTCCGGGTGGTAGAGGATGGCCCCCGGGCCCGTGGTGATGTGCCAGCCGGGGGGCATGTTCTGGAAGATCAGGTCGCCGCCGCCGTGGCCCCCGCGGTCGGTGCGCACCTGCCAGCCCTCGGGCGGCGGCTTTGGCTCCTGCGCGGCCGCGGACGCCGCGACGAGGGCGGTGAGGACGGCGGCCACGAGGGGTGCCTTGCTTACGTAGGAACGCACGATCGACTCCTGTGTCGAGGGATGGCTCGAGCGAGCCCGCATCATACGGGTCGCCCGTGACGCCGGCGAGCGAGGCGCCGCGGCCTGGTCACGGACGATCCGGGACGGGGATCGGGTCGCCCACTTTGGGCGTCACGCCGGCCTCGCGAACCCGTGATTCGAGCGCCGGCAGCGCCTCGGTGAGCAGCGCGTTGATGCGCTCGATCGCCCCGGGCACACCGGCCCACGTGCGCTCGATGGCCCACAGCTGGTCGGCCGTGGGCCGCTGGTTCGACATCGAGACCCCGAAGGTGGCGAACCCGAGCCGGTTCGCATCTTGGAGCGCCTCCCGGGCCGCCTCCACGTCGCGCTCGAACCGCTCGACCGCCTCGGTGAGCGACCCCTTGAGGGCTTCGTCGAGCTCGGCCGCTTCGACCAGCGCGGCGATCGCCTCGGCGCGCTCGCGCATGGCGCGCAGCCGCTGGTTCGCGTCGCGGAGCGGCTTCTGCAGGCCCCGGATGCGGGCCTCCGCTTCGTAACGGGCCTCCAGATCGGCCTCGGCCACGGCGAGGCGCGGATCCACCCGCACCTCGATCCGGGTCTGCTGCCACACTTCGCCCACGGAGAGCCTGGCCGTGTACTCGCCGGGCAGGACGCGCAGGCCGGGGGGGCCGCCGCCGAAGAAGCCCGGCCCGCCGCCTCCGCCCTCGAACGGCGGGTCGTGCAGGAAGTCCCACACCACCTGACGGACGCCCGCCTCGTTGGACGCCTCCAGCGACCGGATGACCGTCCCCGATGCGTCCAGGATCTCGAGCCGCAGGGGCGGGGTCGAGTCGGCGGGAGCGGCCGCCTCCGGCCCCGGAGTGCCCCTGCCGGTCGCGGGTCCGCGCGCGCCCGGTCGCGCCGCCCCCGGGGGCCCGGAGCGCCCCGTCTCCCCGGACGCCACGGCCGGCGAGGGCGCCAGCGGTGCCCGCAGGTAGTAGCGGATGATCGCGCCCGACGGCGGGTTGGCGGCCTGGAAACGGTCGCCCTGGAAGGGCCAGCTCCCCGCCACGTTCCACATGGTGGCCGGTCGGACGGGGAACAGGTGCGCGTCGCGCGCCAGCACCTCGCTCGTCGCCGCCTCGAGCGGGGCGAGGTCGTCGAGGATCCAGATGCTGCGCCCGTGCGTGCCGATGATCAGATCGTTCTCGCGCGGGTGGATCTGGATGTCGTCCACCGGCACGGTCGGGAAGTTGGCCCCCAGCCGGCCCCAGCTCGCGCCCCGGTCGATCGACACGAACACGCCGATCTCGTTGCCGACGAACAGAAGGTCGGGGTTGCGGTGGTGCTCGCGGATCGTGTTCACCGACCACCCGTTCGGCAGGCCGTCGGCGATCGAGCGCCACGTCTGCCCGCGATCCTCGGACACGTAGACGTAGGGGGCGTAATCGTCGTTCCGGTGGCCGTCGAAGCTCGCGTACACGCGTCCGGGGGCGTGCCGCGACGCCTCGAGCCGGCTGACGTAGGTGCGCGGCGGGAGGCCCGGCACCCGTCGCGAGACCTCGGTCCAGTTCGCGCCCCCGTCGGTCGTCACCTGGAGGTTGCCGTCATCGGTGCCCACGTAGAGTACGTCGGCGGAGCGCTTCGACTCGGCGATGGCGGTGATGTTCCCGTAGCTCGAGATGCCATCGTGCCGAGACAGGGTCTGCCGGTTCACCCGCATTCCCATGATGGGCAGGGTGTCGCGGTCGAGCTGCTTGGTCAGGTCGGGGCTCGCTTCTTCCCACGACATGCCGCGGTCGCGCGAGCGCATGAGATGGTTGCCCCCCACGTAGATCGTGGCGGGATCGTGCCGTGAGACGACGATGGGCGTGTTCCAGTTGAACCGGTAGCCGTCGTCCTCATCATCTTCTTCTTCGGATTCTTCGGTGGCCGCCCCTTCCGCGGTCGCCTCCGCCGGCTCTGGCGCGTCCTCGACGCGGCGCAGGGGCCGGATCACCTGCCTGTCGCCGGAAGGAACGTGGTAGCGGGCCACGAAACCGCCCTGCGACTCGGTGTACACGATGTCGGGGTTCGTGGGATCGGGCACGTTGTAGAACCCGTCGCCGGACCAGACCATGTACCAGTCGGAGTTGCGCACCCCGTAGGTGGTGAGGCTGTTCGAAGGCCCGCACCAGTTGCCGTTGTCCTGCAGGCCTCCGCACACGTAGTACGGGTCGCGCATGTCGTACCCGACCTCGTAGAACTGCCCGACCGCCAGGTTGTCGATGTGGCGCCACGTGCGCGAGCCGTCGCGCGATACCGAGAGGCCGCCGTCGGAGCCGAGCACGAGGTGGTTGGAGTCGGCCGGGTCGATCCACAGCGCGTGGTGGTCGACGTGGATGTCTTCCGCCGCGTCCCCGTCCCACCACGTCCGCCCCCCGTCGTCGGAGGCGGACAGCGAGACCCCACCCAGGTAGATGCGCTCCGGGTTGTTGGGGTCGATGCGGACCATGGAGAAGTACATGGGCCGCGGGTTGCGATCGCTCACTTTCTCCCAGCTCTCGCCTCGATCGTGGCTGCGGTAGAGGCCCGTCTCCCCGTCTTTGGCCTCGACCGTGGCGTACACCAGGTTTCCGTCGCGCCGATACACGTCGATCCCGATTCGGCCCATCTCCGTCCCGGGCAGCCCCTTCTCGAGCCGGGTCCAGGTGTCGCCTCCATCGGTGGTGCGCCAGATGCCCGAGCCCCCGCCCCCCGCCGCGAAGCCGTATCCGGTGCGGCGTCGTTGGTAGGTCGCCGCGAACAGCGTGCGGGGGTCGCCCGGGTCCATGACGAGATCGATCGCGCCGGTGTCGTCGTTCACGAACAGGACCTTCTGCCAGGTCGCGCCGCCGTCGCGCGTGCGGAACACGCCCCGCTCGGGGTTGGGGCCCCACAGATGGCCGACGGCGGCCACGTAGGCCACGTCGGGGTCGCCCGGGTGGACGGCGATGCGGGCGATGTGCCGCGTCTCGTCGAGACCCAGGTGGCGCCAGGTGCGTCCTCCGTCCGTCGACTTGAACACGCCCATGCCCCACGGCGAGCTTTGGCGGTTCTGGGGCTCGCCCGTCCCCACCCACACGACGTTCGGATTCGACGGTGCCAGCGTGACGTCGCCGATCGAAGCGGTCGGCTGATCGTCGAACACGGGCTCCCAGCTCATGCCGTCGCTCGTGGTCTTCCACACTCCGCCGGTCGCGAATCCGACGTAGAAGATGCGCGGATCCCGTTCGACGACCGCGAGGTCGGAGATGCGGCCACCCATGAGCGCGGGGCCCAGCTCGCGCAGCTCGAGCCCGGCGAGGGCGCGCACGGCGCGCTCCGATGGAGACTGCGGATGGAGCGAGGCGAAGGGGATCGCCAGCGCTGACAACGCACAGACGGAAACGCGAAGCATCAGGCGACGGTGCGACATCGAACCTCCCACCAGGAGAGTGCAACGAAGGTGCGCCATGGGGCCCGGCGCGGTCCGTGATCGCGCGGGGGCCGAACGGACTCTCGGCGCGGCGGGGAGCCGACCGCCGCCGTCAACAGGACTCGCACGCGCGCAGATCCAGGATCGCGATCTCGGGGGGCACGAGGAAGCGGACGCCCAGCCGACTCGTCCCGACGCCGGTGGTCACGAACAGGTG
>JBFIOX010000200.1:0-5367 GCA_041610455.1 Gemmatimonadota bacterium | reverse complement strand
CTCGCCGCCGCCGCGGTCGCCGCCTCGCTCTCATTCGGGTGCGCGGGCGGCCGAACGGCGCAGGTCGAGACGACGGCCTCCCTGCCCGCCGCCGAGGCCGCCAACGGCGAGGTGACGCCCCTGTACGGCAACCTGGGCTCGCACGGCCGCCCCATCGTGACATCGTCGGACCGCGCGCAGGCGTATTTCGATGAGGGCATGTTGTTCATGTACGCGTTCGGCACGCCGGCCGCCGAGGCCGCTTTCCGTGCCGCGCAGGGCGAGGACCCGAAGTGTGCCGCGTGCTACTGGGGACTGGCGTGGGCGCTCGCCCCGTACCTGAACGGAGGCATGTCGCCGGGCGATGAGCGGGAAGCCCACGCGGCCATCCAGACGGCGAAGACGCTCGCGGCGGGAGCGAGCGAGGTCGAGCGTGCCCTGATCGAGGCGTTCGAGGTGCGCTTCGAGGCCCGGCCCTCGGCGGAGCGCAGGAAGACGCTCGACACGCTGTATGCCGAGCGCATGGAGACGGTGGCCGCGCGCTTCCCCGACGATCTCGACGTGCAGACGCTCTATGCCGAGGCCCTCATGCTGTTGCGTCCGCGGCGCGGCTCCGTCGACCTGGAGGCGGCCGACGTGCGGCGGATCCTTCCGGTGCTGGAGGGGGTGCTCGGCCGGAACGTCCGTCACCCCGGCGCCTGCCACCTGTACATCCACCTGGTCGAGGCCTCGCAGGAGCCGGCGCGCGCCGAGCGCTGCGCGGAACACCTGGGCGACGCGATCGCGGTCAGCCATATCCGCCACATGCCGTCGCACATCTACATGAACGTGGGGCGTTACGCGGACGCGGTGCGCGCCAACCAACGGGCCTGGCACGCCGACCAGATGGCCGCGTACGGAGGCCCTCCCGGCGTCTACCCGGCCCACAACCTCCACATGCTGCTCTTCGCGGCCGTGCTCGACGGACAGAGCGCGGTGGCCATTCAGGCGGCGCGCGACCTGGCGCGCGAGCAGGGCCCGTGGGCGTGGTACGTCCCGGCCACGCTGGCCGCATTCGGCCGCTGGACCGAGATTCTGGAGCTGCCGGCCCCGGGGGACGACCCGCTCGAAGTGGTGGCCTGGAGCTTCGCGCGCGGGCTGGCCCACCTGCGACACGGCCGCACGGACGCGGCGGCCGCGGAGCTGCGGCGACTGGACGCCGCGAAGGCCCGCGTCGATCCGGAGGACCGGTTCCGCTTCCACGAGCTCCAGCCCATCGTCGAGCTCCCACGTGCCATACTGGCCGCCGAGATCGCGCACGCGGCCGGTCGATCCGGGGAGGCGGTCGCCCTGCTCGAGGCCGCGGTCGAGATCGAGGACGGGCTTCTCTACTCCGAGCCCGAGCCCTGGCACATCCCGGTGCGCCACGTGCTGGGCGCGGTGCTGCTCGAAGCGGGACGGGCCGCCGAGGCCGAAGCGGTGTACAGGGAGGCCGTGGCGGACCACCTCAACACGGGCTGGGCCCTCTTCGGGCTCGCGCAGGCCCTGACCGAGCAGGGCAAGCTCGCTGAAGCCCAGGAGGCCCGCCGCTCGTACGATGCGCACTGGAAGCGCGCCGACGTGTGGCTGCGCGGCTCGAGGTACTGAGCGGCCCGAGGCCCTGAACGGCTGCAGGTACGGAGCGGCTCCAGGTACTGACGCCCTCTGGCATCCCTGGACGACGACGGAGACATCGCTTGCCAAGACCTCTCCTCGCCGGGCTGTGCGCCCTGACGTTCGCGTGGCTGGTCCCGGGACCGACGCGCGCCCAGAGCTACTTCGAACGGCCCGTGCGGCCGGCCGTCTGCTCCGTGGACGACGACCGCATCGAAGTGCTGCTGCTCGGCAGCTATCACATGTCCAACCCGGGTGCGGACCAGTTCAACCTCGAAGCGGACGACGTGCTCGCACCCGCTCGCCAGGCCGAGATCGAGGAGGTCGTCGATCGACTGACGGCGTTCGCCCCGACCCACGTGGCGGTGGAGGCCCCGTGGGGGGACACCGGGACGCTCCAGCGCTGGGAAGGCTACCGGGCGGGGGCCCGCGAGCTGCGGCGCAGCGAGGAGGAACAGATCGGGTTTCGGCTCGCTCACCGACTGGGTCACGAGACGATCCATCCGATCGACGTGCGTCTGGGCCTCGACTTCGGCCCCGTCGCGGCCGCGGCGGAGCGGGACCCTCGACTGGCACGCGTGATGGGGGGCATGCAGGCGGTCGGCGAGGAGGCGATCGGCACGATGGCGCGCTGGCTGGAGGAGGGCTCGATCGGCTCGGTCCTGGCCCGCATGAACGACCCCGATTTCCTGGCCAAGGCCCACATTCCCTACATCGAGTTCTTCGTGCCCATCGCGGTGGACGAGGAGTACGCGGGCGCGGACATGGTGGCCGATTGGTACCGCCGCAACCTCCGCATCTTCGCCAATCTCACGCGCGTGGCACACCAGCCCGGCGACCGCGTATTCGTCGTCTACGGGCAGGGCCACGTTCCCATATTGCGCCAGCTCGTCATCGACCATCCGGCATATTGCGTCGAAGACCCGGCGCCCTATTTGGAGGAACTATGATGCGACGCTCGCGATCATACCCCGCGCACCATGCCTCGCCGGTGCCCCGTGGCGGCCGCGCGGCCATGGTGCTGATGACCGCCGCTGCCGGCCTCGCATCCGCGGCACCCGAGGCCCGGGCACAAGGATTTCCGACGGGAGCGGACGACAAGGTCACCGTGCACGCGGCCCGGGTCGACAGCGTGCTGCGAGCCAAGGAGGCCGAGGGCTTCGCCGGAGTGATGCTGATCCGGGCCGCGGGCCGCGAGGTGCTGCACGAGGCGTACGGATACGCGGACCGCGAGGCCGGCCGGCCCATGACGGTGGACGTCGGGTTCGATATCGGCTCGCTGGTCAAGCCGATCACCGCGCTGGCCATCCTGCGGCTGGAAGAGATGGGACGGCTGTCCACCGACGACCGTCTTGCGAAGTACTTTCCGCAGGCGCCGCCCGACAAAGCCGACATCACCCTGTGGCAACTCCTCACGCACACATCCGGCCTGCCCGACATCTTCGGCAGCGACTACGACGTCGTCACGCGCGATTGGGTGCTCGAGCAGGCGCTGGCCGCGGACTTGTTGGGGCCGCCGGGCGAGGAGGAGCGATACTCGAACGCCGGCTACAGCCTCCTGGCCATGATCATCGAGGACGTTTCCGGCCAGCCGTTCGAGACCTTCGTGCGCCAGGAGTCGTTCACGCGGGCCGAGACCCACGGGCTCGGCTACGTCCTGGCGGGGTGGACCAACGACCGGCTGGCGGTGGGGTATCGCGGCGAGCAGCGCTGGGGCACGCCACTGGATCACGCCTGGGCGGAGGACGGGCCCGGCTGGAACCTGCGCGGCAACGGCGGCATGCTGGGCTCGGCGAGCGACATGGCCCGCTGGTACCAGGCCGTATTCGACGGGCGACTGGTGGGTCCCGAGGCCTTGGAGAAGTTCTATTCGTTCGAGGCGGGCGAGTCGCCCTCCGTGGGCGGGCTGGCGCTCGGGCACGCCGGAGGGAACGGGATCTTCAACACCCTTCAGGTGAGCTGGATCGAGCACGACGTCCACATGACGATCTTCACCAGCGTGGCGCGGCCCCTCAACGCGGAGAGCGTGTGGGACGAGATCCGGGATGACGTGATCGCCATCGTGCGGGCCGCCTCCGGCCGGTGAGCCCCGGCGCGGCGCACCGCGTGCCCGGACTCTGCCTGACGGCCACCGCCCTGGCAGCGTGCGGCGAGACGGAATTCGGTACACGCGGGCTGTACGAGGCGCCGCTCGGCGGGTTCCGCATCCTGGTCGAGGGAAGGGGCACCGTGGTGCGGGTCGCCGACCTCGCCGAGACCGTGCGCGTGATCGACGGCGCGCTCGCCGGCAAGCGCCTGGTACTGCCGGGACAGGCCGATGCGCTGCGCGTGATCGAGGCCGACGCGCGCTACGGCCGTGATGCGTCTGGCGTCCCTGGCGGCCGGAGCGCGGCAGACCAAGCCGAATGTCCCGAAGCGGAGGTACCGTGATCGACTACACGCCCCCCGCCGGTCCGTACCGGGTCCCGTTCGATGGCGGCTTCCGGGTCACCGGGTCGCCGACCGAGCCCCCCTCGGAGGCCGAAGGCCTCGAGCGGCGCCTCGAGGAGGTGGTCGATGAGCTCGCGGACCTGCAGCGGCGGCTCTACGCGAACGACCGATACGCGCTTCTCCTGGTCTTCCAGGCGATGGATGCGGCCGGCAAGGACTCGACGATCCGTGCGGTCACGACGGGCGTGAACCCGGCGGGATTCCAGGTCTTCTCGTTCAAGGCGCCCTCGAAGGAGGAGCTCGACCACGATTTTCTGTGGCGCACCGCCACGCGGCTGCCGGAGCGCGGGCGCATCGGGATCTTCAACCGGAGCTACTACGAGGAAGTGCTGGTCGTGCGGGTCCATCCCGAGTTTCTCGACGGGCAGCGGCTGCCTCGCCGGCCGGAGCTGCCCGAGCTGTGGGAGGAGCGCTACGCGTCGATCCGCGACCACGAGCTCCATCTGGCCCGCAACGGCACCGTGATCCTCAAGTTCTGGCTCAACGTGTCGCGCCAGGAGCAGGCGCGGCGCTTTCTGCGGCGCATCGAGCGGCCGGACAAGAACTGGAAGTTCCAGAGCCGCGACATCGAGGAGCGCCGGCTGTGGGACGACTACATGGCGGCGTACGAGGACGCGCTCAACGCCACCTCGCGACCGTGCGCCCCGTGGTATGCGATACCGGCGGACGACAAGCCCTTCATGCGCTTGACGGTGGCTGAGATCGTGCGGGATCAGATGCGGGCGCTCGACTTGCATTTCCCGCGGCTGCCCGAGGACGAGCGCCTCGAGATCGAGGCGCTGAGGACCGAGCTGGAGGACGGACTGTAGAGCGCGCGGGGCCGGCCCGCGGATCGCCGGAGGAGGGGTCGCGATTCCCGTCGTCCGCGGCCGGGAAGGACCCTGCGCGGTACACGCCCAGCTCGGTGGGTATGGGCGCGCCCGAGTTCAGGAACGCCACCGGCAACGTCTCGCACCTCCCGCCGCCGCAGGCGCCCACGACGTCGAAGTGCAAGTGCGGGAATGCGCTCCGCCCGGAATTCCCCGAGAGGCCGATGGTGTCCCCGCGCGCCACGCGGGCTCCGCGCGACACCCACACCCCCGCTCTCCGGAGGTGGATGTAGCGCGACGTCTCGCCGTCGGCGTGCTCGATGAACACGTAGTTCTCGTCCCCGACGCGCCCCGTGCCATCGGGCATGTGTCCGCGCACGGCCGAAACGATGCCCTGGCGCGCGGCGATGACGGGTGTCCCGGGCGGCATGCGGAAATCGAACGCGTAGCGGAAGCG
>JBFIOX010000199.1:0-5371 GCA_041610455.1 Gemmatimonadota bacterium | reverse complement strand
GCGAAGCGGGCGCTCGGCGGACGGCCGGGTGGCGCCGGCAATCGTACGAGGCGAGGGCACATGGCGGGAACATAGGCCCGAGCGGCGCGCCACACAGGTCACGGGTCTCGCGCGACACGGGCAGGCGGTCTCGCGCGACACGGGCAGGCGGTCTCGCACGACACGGGCGATCAGGTCAAGCGCGACACGGTCATGAAGTCCTCCCCGACGCCATGTCGGGGCGAGGCCGTCCACTCTAGGTTGACCACGCGGTCCCCAACCTACGGAGGCTCTCATGTCCAGCACGCAACCCGCGGCCGTGGCGTCCCTGAACGCGGTCGGTCTCTCCATCACCTTCACCGTCGACGATCTCGCCGAGAGCATCCGGTTCTACACCGAGGGCCTCGGATTCGAGATCCAGGAGAAGCACGAGCAGGACGGGCAGCTCCGCTTCGTGCAGCTCCAAGCCGGCAGCGCACAGATCGGACTCGGGCAGGACGACTTCGCGAAAGGCCGCGACCGGGTCAAAGGCGTGGGCTTCAGGACCTGGATCGGGACGACACAGGACCTCGGGGCGCTGGCCGAGCGGGCCAAGGCGGCCGGCATCACGCTCGATCACGAGCCCGAAGAGCTCCCCTGGGGCGCCATGGCGTTCTCGGTCACCGATCCCGACGGTTTCCAGCTTTCGATCGTGAACGGCTGACGAAAAGGCCTAGGAGCGGGGTCTGAGAAGCGACTACCGGGACTGACGAAAGGCATCGAGCGGGTGGGTGGGACTTACGAGACGGCCGCGGATCCCAGTCCTTGACGACCGCCTCCGCCCACCCCCGTCATCTCGACGGCCGGGTCAGCCGCCGACCTGGATGTTGCCCGCCGACTGCGGCACCGTCCGGGCGTTGCCGTCCGGCCAGATCCGGGCGATGCAGTACTCCTCGGAGGTGATGATCCCGCCGGCCCCCTCGAACCCGACGAAGGTCGAGCGGTCGGGGTCGGCGCTCCCCTCCCCCATGTCCAGCACCCGGAACCAGATGTCGTCGCCCGGCTCGTGGATCGACGTCGTCCAGCCCGGGTGCGTCGACTTGTTCTGCGTCACGACCCCACCGATCCAGGCGCGGCCTGCCGCCGCATCGACGGCGAGGCAGGTGGTGCGGGCGTGAAAGTCGATGAGCTCGCCCCCGAGCTCGGTCGAGAAGTTGAAGTTCCCCTTCGCTTGCAGCCCCGGTCCCTGTTGGACGGCGCTGAAGGCGAAGTGGACCAGGAGCCCGCCCCCGAAGTCGAGGACTCCACCCCCGCTGGCGCGGGCGGGCCCCGCCGCCTGTGCGAGCGCGACGCCCGGCGCTTCGCCGGTGGCGAGGGGCGCCGTGGGTGCCGGCGCTTCGCACCCCGCGACGGCGATCGCGAGCGCGGCCGCAAACATCGAACAAGGCTTGCGCATGCTCATCTCCTCCGGTTGTGATCCGATCATCCGCAGCCGAAGGTGGGGGCCCCGGCCGGCCGCGTCTTGAACGACCGCGCGACCGTTGAACATCCGTCGCGTCACGCCGCCGCGTGCACCCGTGCGTGTCACAGCGCCGCACCCCGGCTCGTGTATTAATTGGGCCCGGTCGGGGACGGGTCGTCGGCCCGGAACCCGATCGGACGGCCGATCGGTGGCGAGCGGCCGGGTAGGAGAACCGCATTGACGAGCGCGCGAGCGACAGCCGCGAGATGACATCGGCGAAGCCCTCCAGAGACGCCAACCAGGCCCCTCCGGCCCCGGCGAGGCCTTGGGGCCCGCACGGCCACGTCCCCGTGTCGATGTGCAGTCCCAGGTTTCACACGGTCGAGGTGGGGGGATTCCTGGTGAGCGAGGTCTGGTTCCCGCCCGACACGCTCATCCCCGATCACACGCACGCGCGGCCGGTGCTCGGCGTGATGCTGCGCGGCGGATTCGACGACCGCTTCGCGCGTCGCACGCTCACGCCCGAGGCGGGCGAGTTGTTCACCGAGCCGGGGGAGGAGCGTCACGCCAACCGCGTCGGGCACGGCGGAGCCCACGTTCTCGCCCTCCAGCCCGACCCGTGCGACGATGCCCTCATGCGGGGGGGCCGGGGACTCCTCGACGAGATCCGCTCGCTGCGGCACGCCGGGATCGCCCTCTCCGCGCGGAGCCTGGTGCGCGAGATGCGAGGCCCGGACGAGCTCTCGCCGCTCGCCATCGAGTCGCTGGCCCTGGACATGCTCGTGACCGCGGCGCGGCAGGAGGTCGGCACGCCCGAGCCACCGTGGTTGCGCCGGGTGGACGAGATGGTGCGCGATGCGTTCCGTCAGCCCTTGGACATGGCGGGGATCGCCCGCGAGGCCGGGGTGCACCGCAGTCACCTGGCTCGCATGTACAGGCGGTACCGCGGCCTTCCGATCGGCGTCCACATGCGCCGCCTTCGGGTCGAGTGGGCCGCCGAGCAGCTCTCGGAGACCGACGGGTCGCTCTCCTCGATCGCGCTCCGGGCCGGCTTCGCCGACCAGAGCCACTTCACGCGGGCTTTCAAGCGCCGCTTTGGGGTCCCCCCTGGCGCCTATCGCAGTCGCCTCCGAGGGCGCGCCGGACCCTAGTCCGCCCGAGTCTCAGCGAGCGGAGCACGCGCGGTCGGGCGGCGGGCGGCTCGATCCCGCGGAGCCCGACCTCGTCGCGGGCCGCCCGTGCGCCCGGCACGCTCCCTGACCAGCTTGGGGACGTCCACCCCCGACCCCCGCGAAGGAGAGTTCGCATGAGACCCGCGCTCGATGACGCCCGCGCGCCGTCCCTCGGCCCCGTACCCGCCGTCCTCTTGGTCGCCGTCGCCCTGAGCGCGTGCGCTCCGTCCGGCGGGGTCCAGTCGGCGTTCGGCTCGCCCCTGCCGCTGTCGGCCGTGGCGCACGACCCGCCGGTGACCCCGTACCAGTTCGGCAAAGAGTTCAACAACCAATCCAACCCGACGCCCCAGACCTTCCAGATGCCGGGGAGCGGAGATTTCGTGGCGCAGTTCGTGAGCGGCTACTGCAACACCACGGGGGGCGTGCCCGTCGGGTCGATCCTGATCACCGGGGGGGGGGCGCCCGCCCATTACTTCGCCCCGAACTACGTCCGCGAGTTCGACCAGAACGGGGTCGGCACCGAGACGTTCACCCACGCGGCGACGTTCTACGTGAACGCGGGAGCCCAGCTCCAGTTCCAGGCCTACCCGACGACGACGCCCGCGGCGCTCGCGACCTGCGTCATCTCGGTGTCGGGGTACCTAGTGACCCCCTGACACACCGGGCGGGACCGCTCTAGCCGCAGACGCTCGCGGCCGCGGCGCGTCGCAGCGTCTCCAGCCCGTCGGCCACGGCGCGACGCGCCCGGGCCTCGGACCCGTTGAAGCTCCGCCAGTCCCCCGGCCGCTCGGGCCCCCACCGCCTGAGGAGCCGTTGCGCCACCGCGCACCGGGCCTCGTCCGGCAGCTCGTCCAGACGCGGGAGCAGCACGGGGGCCGCGTCGGCGCCCAGCGAGCCGAGGTGGGCGGCATCCACCGCGCCCGAGACCGCCAGGCGGTCGAGATTGCGGCGGGCGACCAGGCCCGCCGGATCCATGACCTGGAGGGCCCCCACCAGCACGAACGCCGTGGCCAGGGCGCCGAACGCGAACCGGTCGCGCCGGCCGCCCAACACGGTCGCCCCGAACCACACCACGACCAGCGTGAGCCAGGCCAGGATCGCGGTCGCGACGACGCGCGATTCAGTGAGGCCGTAGGCCGCCTGGTAGACGAGCATGCGCTGGATCGCCGAGGCCACCACGACCAGCAGCAGGAGGAGGTGGACCCCGGCCAACGAGCGGAACACGGTGCGCGCCTTCAGGCTGGAGTCGTCGAGCAGGCCGTGCGCCGCCAGGAGCCAGGGGATGGCCAGCGCCACCGCGGCAACGAGCTGGAAGAAGCCGGCGCGGGCATAGGCGGCGTAGGTGAGGCCCGGCGTGAGCTCGACCCAGGCGCCGCCCCCGAACAGGTAGCGGAACTGGACGAGCACGAAGACCAGAAACAGCAGATCGACCAGGGCCATGGCGGTGGCCACCTCGGCGATCCCCAGCCTCGGGGGAACCGGACGGAGGCCGCGCGCCGCCTCCAGCCGCGTCCCGGTCGAGAAGCCGATCAGATAGCCGGCGGCGAGCCACGACAGGATCGCGATGAGCGCCAGGTGCGAGGCGAAGGCCTCCAGGTCGACCCGCAGGAAGTCCTTGACGATGGCGGCGAACACCTCGTCCGCGGAGATGAACAGCGCGCCGAAGACCACCAACGGGACGAGCGCGAGCAGCGCGCCGATGAGGGCGGCGCGCCCCACGCTGCGCGCCCTCCCGCGCGAGGTCTCCGTGCCCACCTCGCCCCGGTGCGCGCGGTCGAGCAGGCGGACGCCGCCGAGCGCGGCGTGGAGCCCCGCCCCGAGCAGCGCCTCGAGCACGTCCTGCACGTGGGAGCGGCGGACCCAGGCGCGGCCCGCGTGGAGCGCCGGCAAGGCGAACGCCGTGCAGGCCGCCACGAAGGTGAGGAGGCGCACGACCTCGGAGCCCCGCCACAGGAGGAGCGCTCCGCACAGCACGCCGATGCCGATCCACGACGCCGCCTCTCGCCCCAGGGGCGCGCCGCCGCGCCGGGCCACGCTCCGCACCGAGACGGCGAGACCCGCGAACAGGATGGAGAAGTTGAGGCCGGGCCCTCCGGGCGCCCGCAGCAGGTGATCCCCCGCGAATCCCAGGCCGACGGCGGCCGTGAGGATCGCGGTCACGGGAAGTGCGCGGCTCTTCATGGTGCGGCCCTCCGTTGGCGGAGCGCGTGCTCGGTGGTTCGGTCGAGTCCCGAAGGGAGGCCCCCGTAGCGCCGGTCGCGCGCGTCGAAAGCGGCGACGGCGGAGGCCAGATCGGCCTCGCAGAAGTCGGGCCACAGGACGTCCGTGAAGTAGAGCTCGGCGTAGGCGGACTCCCACAGCAGGAAGTCGCTCAGTCGCTTCTCTCCCCCCGTGCGGATGAGCAGGTCCACGTCGCGCGTGCCGAGCGGGGCGTGCACCGCCTCCAGCACCGATCGCTCGAAGGCCTCGCGGGTCGGGCAGATCCCTTCGGCGACGAGCCCCGCCGCGCGCATCAGCGCGTCCCGGGCGGAGTAGTCGACCGCGATGCGCAGGTGAAGGGTGGTCCCGCCGCTCGTCATCCCTTCGACCTCCGCGATCTTGCGCGCGAGGGCCGTCGGGATCCGATCGCGGCGGCCGATGACGCTCAGGCGCACGCCGTTCTCACGCAGGCGGGCGCACTCGGCGTCCAGGTGCGCCTCGAGGAGCCCCATGAGGTGCTCCACCTCGGCCGGCGGGCGCCGCCAGTTGTCCGTCGAGAAGGCGTACAGGGTGAGCGTGG
>JBFIOX010000198.1:0-5378 GCA_041610455.1 Gemmatimonadota bacterium | reverse complement strand
TCGCGCGGCGGCGGGCGCGCGGCGGCGCGCCGCGGCACAGCGTGCGGGCACGCCACCGGGGGGATCGGGGCGGGCGGGCGCGGACGCTCGGCGTGGCGAGTGCCGGCCCGAAACAAGTCGAAGTCGAACGGGGGGCGCGCACGCGCCCACCCCAACGCGCCCACGAATCCCCGGCTCGCACCGTGCGTGAGTTGGGACCCGCCTGCTCGTTGTTCGGGGACACGCCCACACCCGACGACTCCGACGTTCCGTCGCAGCGTCCGCTCCCGTTCGACTTCGCCGGGTCTTTGGACACACGGGCGGCGTAGGGGTCACATCGCGGCCGCGCGACGGGTGCCTCCGGGGCGCTCCGTCGGCGGACAGCCCGAAAGGGCGGGCGGGGACCCGGGTCGCGCGGACCGGATCCCCGCCGCGCCCTCAGCGGGTGGGCGGGACCGGTACCTCGATTGGCGCGCCGGGATCGGGTCGGATCCCGCTCTCGGCCAGCGCCAGGAACAGCGCGGGCATTCGATCGGTGATCAGCGCGTTCAGCCGCTCGAGCGCCCCGGGCAGGACGCTCCAGGCGCGATCCAGCTCCCACAGCTGATCGGCCGTGGGCGCGGCGTGGTAGCCTTCCATGGCGTTGCCGGCGCGCGTCCCGGCCCGCACGTCGCCTAGATCGTCGTTCACATCGTCCAGCGCCTCGCCGATCGCCTCGACCTCGTCCCCGAGCGACTCGGGCGCGTCCTCGTGCTCGCGCAGCTGGCGACGCACGTCGGCGAGCTGCCCGCGGAGCCGTCCGACCGCGGCGCTGGCCTGGCTCAGCGGCTTGGCCAGCCGATAGGCGCTCATGAGGCCGTCCTGGCGGGCCATGAGGTCGGCCTCGCCGATCTGCACCCGCGGATCGAGTCGCACCGACACCGTCGTCTCCATGCCGCGCCCCCCCGCGTCCAGGCGAGCCGTGTACGTGCCGGGCAGCACCTTGGGAGCGCGGGGCGATCCGAAGAATCCGCCGCCGCCCCCGGACTCCTCTTCGGTGGGCGGCTCGAGCCTCAGATCCCAGATCACCTCGTGCAGCCCGACCTCGCCCCCTCCCTCGAGCTCGCGGATCACGTTCCCGCGCGCGTCCACGATCGAGATACGGGCCTTGCCGCCGTTGACCGCCGCGCCCGAGCGCGTCATCGAAGCGCCGTTGGCGCTCGGCCCCGACCGCGCGCCTTGATCCGGCCCCGCCCCACCCTGGGTGGTCGGGGCGGCCTCGGCCGGCAGGGCCTGGCCCAGCCAGTAACGGATGCGGGCGCCCTGCGCCGGGTTCTCTGCCACCCACTCACCCGGCGTCCAGCCCTGCGGCGTGTAGGGGTTGTACACCGTGGCCCGCCGCACCGGGAACAGGTGCGCGGCGGAGGCCAGCACCTCCTGGGTCATGTGCTCGAGCGGGGTGATGTCATCCATGATCCAGATGCCGCGCCCGTGCGTCCCGATCACGAGGTCGTTCTCGCGAGCCTGTATGCGGATGTCGTCGACCGGCACGGTGGGCAGGTTCCGTCGCAGCGGGTGCCACGTCCGGCCCGCATCGATGCTGAAGTAGACCCCGATCTCGTTCCCGGCGAACAGGAGGTTCGCGGCGCGCGGGTGCTGCGTCAGGGCGTTGATCGCCCAGCCGTCCGGGAGCCCGTCCCGGGAGGCTCGCCACGTGCGTCCGTAATCGTTGGAAACGTAGACGTAGGGTGCGAAATCGTCGTTCTGGTGGTTGTCTCCGGCGGCCCATACGGTGCCGGCGTCCGCGTGAGATGCCACGATGCGCGTGAAGTACAGCTGGCCGGGAAGCCCCGGCATGTTGAGCGCCACGTTCGTCCAGTTCGACCCCCCATCGCGCGTCACGTGGAGGTTGCCGTCGTCGCTCCCCGCATACAGCACCTGCGGATCGATGGGCGATTCGGCCAGCGCCACGAGGTTACCGAAGGTCGAGGTCCCGTCGTTGGCGGACATCATCGGCTCCGACCCGCGCACGCCCATGATCTCGAGCGTCGTCCGATCGATCGCTTTCGTGAGATCCGGGCTGATCTCCTGCCACGTGTGGCCGAGATCGGGCGACCTGAACACCATGTTGCCACCGTAATAGATCGTGCTGGGATCGTGCGCCGAGAGGACGATGGGCGCGTTCCAGTTGAACCGGTAGTCGGCGGCTTCCTCCTCTTCTTCGGTCTCGGCGGCCGCGGCGGCGCGCGAGACGGGACGCATGCGCAGGCGCTCCTGCGTGAGGAGGTTCACGCGCATGATGTTCCCGTTCTGGGACTCGGCCAGCATGATCGGCTCGGTCGGATGCATGACCGTGAAGAACCCGTCCCCGCTCCCCACGTTGTACCAGTCGCGGTCGCGAATCCCCTGATTCGACCACGTGTCCGACGGCGCGCACCACGAGCCGTTGTCCTGCAGTCCCCCGCACACGTGGTAGGGGTCGCGGTGGTCCACTCCGATCTCGTAGAACTGCGAGACCGGGAGATTGCGGAGCTGCCGCCAGGTGTCCGAGCGATCCCACGAGATGGACACGCCACCGTCGCCGCCGAGGACGAGGTGGTTCGAGTTCGCGGGATCGATCCACAGTGCGTGGTGGTCGGAGTGGACGCCCTCGGCCGCGTCGGGCGTGAAGTTGCGGCCCCCGTCGGACGAGCGGTACAGCTGCGCGCCCCCCAGGTAGATGCGCTCGGGATCGTTCGGGTCGATGCGCACCTGGCTGTAGTACATGGGCCGGTTGTTCGTGGTGGAGACCTGGACCCACGTCTCGCCGCGGTCAGCGGAGCGGTAGACGCCGTTCTGCCGGTCGTCGCCGCCGCCACCGCCGAACCCCTGCCCGGGACGGCGCGGGTCGGCTTCGACGATGGCGTACACGAGATTGCCGTCGCGCCGATAGATGTCCAACCCGATCCGCCCCTTGTCGCCGGCGGGTAGCCCCTCCGTCAGCTCCTCCCAGGTGTCTCCGCCGTCCAGCGTCCGGTAAATGCCGCTGCCGGGCCCGCCCCCGTTGAATCCCCACAGCGTCCGGCGCCGCTGGTACGTGGCCGCGAACAGCGTCTTGGGATCGTTCGGGTCCATCGCGAGGTCGATGGCGCCGGTGTGGTCGTCCACGAAGAGCACGCGCTGCCAGCTGCGGCCTCCATCCGTGGTACGGTAGACGCCCCGCTCCGGATTGGGTCCCCACAGACGGCCCACCGCCGCCACGTAGGCCACATCGGGATCGCGCGGGTGGACCTCTATCCGCGCGATGTGGTGCGTGTTCTCGAGGCCGAGATGGCGCCACGTGCGACCGGCATCGGTGGACCGGAAGACACCCATGCCCCACGGCGAGCTCTGTCGGTTCTGCGGCTCGCCCGTGCCGACCCAAACGACGTTCGGATTCGAGGGAGCCAGGGTGACGTCGCCGATCGAAGCGGTCGGCATGCCCTCGAACACCGGCTCGAAGCTGGTGCCCCCGTTGATCGTCTTCCACACGCCGCCGGTCGCCGTCCCCACGTAGAAGGTCGACGGGTTGGACTCGACCACCGCGAGATCGGCGATGCGGCCGCCCATGATCGTGGGACCGATCTCTCTCCACTCGAGCGACTCCGTCGCCGCTTCGAGGCGATTCGGCTGCTGGGCCTCGGTCGGCGCCGGCAAGGCGAGGAGTGAGAGGGCGAGGGCGACGCAGGGGAGCCGCCGGGCGAGAACTTGCACGAATGCGCGCATGGGGTACCTCGTGGCAGGGGTTCCTGCGGGGGGAGGGCCGGCGACGGGTGAACGCGATCGTACCGACCACCCCGCCCGACCACCGTACTTCATACCAACAGTATGCCCTACGAAAACGCTTAACCATACGTGGGGGGCGCCGGGCCGGTCCGACACCGAGCGAGCTGGTTGAACGGCGCGGCGGGGCGTGCGTGTTGTGACGGGGTGGTCGGGCCGCGCAGCCGATCGCTGGCTGTGCGATCTCGCACCGGGCATCGTGTGGCACCCCGCGGGCGCGCCGGCTCGGCGGTGGCCGCCCCAGAGGACCGCATCGGACAGGACTCCATGGCAACGAGCGAAGGACGACCCTCACCGGCGACGGAGTCGGGGACGAGCGCGGGGCCGAAGCGCGGGGTTCCCGCGGGGAGGGCGCGTCGCGGCGCCCTCCTGCGCGGGACGGCGCTGGCGCTCGCCGCGGCGTGTGCCGGGCCGGCCCCGACGTCTGCCCAGGGACGTCGCGGACCGCCGGACCCACCGCCCGACACGATCCCCCCGATGACGGTCGAGGCGTACGAGCCGCGCTCGACGCTCGTCGTCCCGGAGCAACCCGTCACCCGGGCGCGCTTCCCCTTCGTCGACGTCCATCTGCACCTGAACGGTCTCATGGAGCGGGAGCGTCTCGACGCGATGATCGCGGACATGGACCGGCTCAACCTGGCCGTCGCGGTCAACCTCAGCGGGGGCAGCGGTGAACGTCTGGCGCGCCAGATCGCGGCCTTCGAGTCGGCCTATCCGGGACGCTTCGTAGTGTTCGCCAACGTCGATTTCGAAGGAATCGACGACCCCGAGTTCGGGACCATCGCGGCGGCGCGGTTGGAGGCCGACGTGAGGGCGGGGGCGCGCGGTCTCAAGATCTTCAAGAGCCTCGGGATGTGGATCACCGACGCGGCGGGCGAGCGCGTGCGGGTCGACGACCCCCGGCTCGATCCGATCTGGGCCAAGGCGGGCGACCTCGGCATCCCGGTGCTCATCCACACGGCGGACCCGGCGGAGTTCTGGTCACCCGTGGACGAGCACAACGAGCGCTGGCTCGAGCTCAAGCTCCGCCCTCGGCGCAAGCAGGGCCCCGACCCCTCCTGGGAACAGCTCATCGGCGAGCAGATGTCGCTCTTCCGGCGCCACCCCGGGACCACGTTCATCGCCGCGCACATGGCGTGGATGGCCAACGACCTGGGGCGTCTGGGCACCCTGCTCGACGAGATGCCGAACATGCACGTCGAGCTGGGGGCCGTGATCTACGACCCCGGCCGACAGCCCCGCACGGCGCGCGAATTCTTCGTCCGTTACCAGGACCGCATCCTCATGGGAAAGGATGCATGGGCCCCGGACGAATACCACGTGTACTTCCGCGTGCTCGAGACCGCGGACGAATACTTCGACTACTATCGGAAGTACCACGCGTTCTGGAAGATGTACGGGCTCGATCTGCCCGATGAGGTGCTGCGCAAGATATACTTCGAGAACGCGCTGCGGCTCATCCCGGGCATCGACCGCGCGCGCTTGGCGGGCTGACGCCCGGACGACTGCGAGGGAGGTCCGCATGAAAGGCCGATTCGTCGTCTCGATGCTGGCGGCCGCATGGGGCCTCGCGTGGGCGTTTCCGGGCTCCGGGGCCGCGCAGCACGCGCACGGCGGGC
>JBFIOX010000197.1:0-5378 GCA_041610455.1 Gemmatimonadota bacterium | reverse complement strand
GTGGACCGCGCGCTGCTCGATGGACTGGCGCAGCTGGAGCAGCTGCGCGCGCCGCTTCGCCAGGTGGGCTCGGGCGAAGCGCCGGCGGGCCGTGACCTTCGTCCGGGGGCCGCGGCGGGCGTGGTCGACCCGCTCGAGACGCAGCGGCAGATGGCGCGGCTGGAGGGGCTCATCCGGGCCATGCGGGAGGGTCTCGAGCGTTCGCCCGGCGATGCCGTGGCCAGCGCCTACCTGCTGGCGCTGATGGACGAGCGCGGCCGATTGGCCGAGGAGCTCGAGCGCTCGTTCTTCGCCGCCCGCACGGTGGAGTGGTGACGATGGGGATTCGGGGGCACGCGTCGGGAGGCTGGCTCGGGGGCGCGCTCGCCTCGGCCGCACTGGCCGGCGCGCTGGCCGGCCAGCAGCCGGCGACGCAGGGATGGCTGGGCGTCAATCTCACGCAGAACTACGAGTGCGTGTGGGAGACGAACGAAGATTGGAAGTCGTGCAATCTGGTCATGCACGTCGCCGGCCTCCAGGAGGGCGGTCCCGCCTCGCGCGGGGGGCTCGGGCTGGGCGACCAGCTGCTCGCCATCGATGGCGTCGAGGTGACCTTCCAGAACTGGACCCGGCTGTTGAACGGGATCCGGCCCGGATCGCCGGTGAGCATCGACGTGCTGCGGGACGGCGCTCGCCATTACGTGCACGTCGTTCCGACCCAGCGCCCGGCGGACACGGAGCGACTTCCGTGGGTCCGCGCGGTGCGGTCGTCCACGATGCCCCAAGGCCCTCGCGCCTTCGTGTTCACGCTCACCAATCTCGAGAATCGCGAGGGTGGCTCGGCCTTCGCCATCACCATTCGGGACACCGACGCGGATGAAGTGGCGATCGAGCCCGTGGCGGTGCGCATCATCGACGGGCAGATGCGGGTGACCTCGCTCGCAGCGGATGCGTTCGTCGAGCTCCCCGATCTGCGTCGCGAGCTGCTGGGAGCCTGGGAGCGCGAGACCGAGTCCTCGTACGAGCGTGCGACGAGCGCGCTCGACGCGTTCTCGAGGATCAGCGCTCGCCTGCCTTCACCGGAGTTCCGCCGCCGCCTGGCGCGCATCGCGCAGGTCGGATTGCAGGAGGTCGATCTCGCGTCCGGCTTCAGACGCTCGTTCGCCGGCGCGGAGTTCGAGCCGGTGTCGCGGCGCTTCGCCGGGCAGGCCGGGCTACTCGTGCTCCGTGTGGGATCCCGAACGCCCCTCGCGCGGCTGGGACTCCAGCCGGGCGACATCGTCTATCGGGCCGGCGGTGTCGAGTGCACGGAGGTGGAGAGCCTCGTCTCCGCCGTGGAAAGAGCCGGTGGGGAGCCGGTGCGCATCGAGTGGCTGCGCGACGGGGAGCGGCTCGAGGGCTTGCTGCGAGGCAACTGACCTCCCGGGCGCCGACGAGGGGGCCGGCGCTCGGCCCCCTTCCGCTCGACCGTGAGGTTGTTCGGCCCGCGCCGCTGACCCCGCCGTCGCTCAGCCTCCGCCCAGCTGGCCGGTGAAGATGTAGTCGTTGTCCGCCTTCCCCGAGTGGCACTGGATGCACATGGACACGCGTCCCTGCGCCGCTCCGGCCTCGTCCACGGATCCGTCCGGCAGGTACTTGACCCAAAACCAGTCTCCCGCCGCCGGGCTGTAGCCCTCGATCTTGCTCATCGTGGTGATCGCGGCGAGCGAGCCGTCCGGCATGTAGTTCTCCTTGACGATGATGGCCCCGGCGGGCATGCGTGGGGCGCCCGCCGCCAGGGCATCCGCGGCGGCGCGGTTGACGTACGTCGTCAATGTGGCGCCGTGCGGCTCGCCGCCCGGGTAGTTGCGGCCCTTGCCCGGCCACAGCGCCCACTGCGCGCCGTAGTCGGTGGACGTCAGGTGCGACCATAGCGCCGCGGCATCGGCGCCCGGCGTCGTGGCGGCCGCCGGGGCCGGGGTAGCCGCCTCCTCGGCCCGCGTGGATTCCCCGGGCTCGGCCCGGTCCGCGGGCGCACACCCCACGGCGAGCGCCCCCACCGCGAGCCCCAGCCTCATGAGCCATCGTACTCGCATGCTGTCCTCCCTGTCGTGGTGCCTGCCCGGCCACGCGCGTCCCCCCCTCGCGTGCCGTCCTTCCCTCACAACGCCGGGCTGGCGCCGGTGGGTTCCGCGCGGAAGGCGCCGCCGGGGCGCGAGGACCGCGAGCGAGCGCGGGGCTCGCCGGGGCGGTCTCCGGCGTGGGGACGCCGGGCGTAAGGTGGCCCGTGGACAGGGAGATGGGCCCGCCCCGACCGAGGGACGTATACACTGTATACATCGTATACGAGCCCGGAGTCGCGGTCCCATCCGGCTCCCGGGCTCACCGAACACGGTACACGTCGGTAGCGAGAGCCTTCGACGGTGTTCGGCCCCCTGATCCGCGCCGCCTCGCCTCAGGACCCCGCCGCCGCGTCGGGCAGCGGGACGAGCTCCGGCCGAACCGTGAGGATCATGGTGGGCTGCCCGGGCGGCTTGGTGCTCCCGAGCACGACCGTCTTGCCGACGGGGACCGCCATGGTCGTGCTGATCTGGCCGAGCGACGTACTCTCCTCCCGGAGATGGACGGCGAGGGTCACCGAGGCGCGCGCGCCGCTGCCGCGCACCTCCTCGACGCGTCCCCCGAGCAGGAACCGCCGCTCCCCCTCCGACACGTACTGCTCGGAGCTCGTGGCCTCCATGAGCGCCAACTGGGTCTCCGTGACCAGCCGATAGCCGTCGAAACGGAAGAGCTCCTCGAGCGCGCTGCGTACCTCGGCGATGCGCGGGTCGGCGTCGGTGAATCCGTCCGCCTCGATGATCTGGAAATGCAGCCGGACGCCCGGCTTCGCCCGATCGTAGCGGGCCAGCACGTCGGCGATCCGATCCAGGATCTCCGGTGTCTCGCGCACCGTGATGCCCGAGCTGAAATGCGTCACGGCGCCGGGGGCCCCGCGCCGGTCGGCGTACACGTACGGCGTCACCATCTCGACCGCCTCTTCCGGGTTCATGTACTGGAGCTCGAACGTGCGCGTCTCCAGCACCTGGCCCGAGCCGCACGCCTCGACCACGAACGCCGGCACCACCAGGCAGGCGCCGACGGCCAGCGCCGATCGGCCGGCCGCCGCCCGGCGCACCCACCGGTCCCTGTACCACCGTGCTATCGATCGCATCAGGTCTCTCCTCGGTTGATCCACACCCCTAGTAGAACCACACCACGCGGATGTCGGGATTCGCCGTTTGGAACACGGCCACGCGCTGGTCCGCGGGGGCCTCGATCGAGAACCGCTCCAGGTCGGCTTCGAAGCGGCCCCTCGCGTCCGCGAGCGCGGAATCGGGAAGCGACCCCCCGGGGGCCGACCGCCACAGGGTGACCGCCACCAGGACCACGCTGGCCGCCAAGACCGTGGCCGCCGCCAGCGCGGCGCGCCCTGCGGCGGGCTGGCCGCCCCCCGTCACCGTTCGGGCTTTCCCTTCCGCGTCCTTCCATCGCTCCGCGCCCGCCTGGGCGAGCCGCACCGCGTCGTCGTCGTCCATCCCCGGTCGCGCGGCTTGGAGCGCCGACCCCAACGTCGCCAGCGACGTCTCGATGCGAGCGAGCGCCTCGCGACACCCGGGGCAGGCGGCCAAATGCGCCCGCATCTCGGGCGTGCGGTGCGGGAGGTCGCCCGGGGCGGCCGAGACCATCCACTCCCGCGCACGTCGGCATGCCCCGGGCAGCGGGGCGGGATGACCCCCCGAGGCCCCGGCGGAAGGCCGACCTTCTCGGCCCTCGGCCCGTCGCCGGGTCACGGGAGGAGCTCCAGAATATCCGGCCGCTCGGCCAGAACGCGGCGGCGCATCGCCCGACGTGCCTTGAACAGGTTCGCCCTCACCGTGTGCGGGTTCATGTCCAGCATCTCCGCGACCTCCGCGGGCGCGAAGCCCTGGAAGTCGATCAAGTCGAGGACCTCGCGTTGCCGTGGCGACAGTGTGCCGAGCTGCCTCTCGAGCAGCTCGAGCAGCAGCCGCCGGCGCCGCGCCCGCTCGGGCTCGGCCTCGGATCGCGGGGCGGCCTCCGATCGCGCGCTCGTCAGGCGCCGCGCCCGGCGCGACGCACGGCGCCGCCAGGAAGAGGCCTCGTTGGCCGTGATCCGATACAGCCACGTCGTGAACCGCCCGCGACCTTCCCATGCCTCCAGGCGGTCGAGCAGTCGCAGCAACACGCGCTGCGTGACATCCTCGGCATCGTCCGGATCGCCCACGCGCACCAGCGACCATCGGTAGACGCGGGCGAACACGAGTCGCACGAGGCGCTCGAACGCGACGCGATCGCCCCCACCGGCCGCCCGGGCGAGCCGGTCGAGCTCCTCCGCGTCCGCTTGCTCCGTCACAGAGCGTCCCAGCACCGCCGGCAGTCTTCTCTCCAATCGATGGTCGAGCGTGCGACGCCGCCCAAGCCGCGCGCGTTTACTCCGGCCCCGGTGCGTCGTAATCTCCCCCCCCCGACCGGGTCTCGCGACCGGCTTCCGAACCCCAGGACACGCACGAGCGCATCATGCACACCGCCAGCGCCCCCTCGTACCACGCCCTCACGCCCCCGTCCGACGGGGAGCGGATCACGATGGAGGATGGGGGCCTCCGGGTGCCCCCACGTCCGATCCTCCCGTTCATCGAGGGCGATGGCATCGGCCCCGACATCTGGGGGGCGGCCCGCGCCGTGTTCGATGCGGCGGTCGACAAGGCGTACGGAGGCGAGCGGGAGGCGGTGTGGTTCGAGGTGCTGGCCGGCGAAAAGGCGAACGACCGGGTGGGAAGCTGGCTTCCCGACGACACGCTGAAAGCGATCGACCACTACCTCGTCGCCATCAAGGGCCCGCTCACCACGCCCGTGGGCGGTGGGATCCGCTCGCTCAACGTCGCCCTGCGTCAGAAGCTGGACTTGTTCGCCTGCGTACGGCCGGTGCGCCATTTCGAGGGTGTCCCGTCGCCCGTGAAGAACCCTGAGCTGGTGGACATGGTGATCTTCCGCGAGAACACGGAAGACATCTATGCGGGCATCGAGTGGCGAGCCGGCAGCGAAGAAGTCCGGCGCGTGATCGAGTTCCTGCACGAGAGCATGGGCGTCGAGACGATCCGATTTCCCGAGACGAGCTCGATCGGGGTGAAGCCCATCTCGGAGGAGGGGACCAAGCGCCTCGTGCGCGCGGCCATCCGCTACGCGCGTGCGCGGAGCCTCCGCAGCGTCACGCTCGTGCACAAGGGAAACATCATGAAGTTCACCGAGGGCGGCTTCCGCGACTGGGGCTACGAGGTCGCGCGCGAAGAATTCGGGGCGACCGAGCTGGATGGCGGGCCATGGTGCGAGACCTCCGACGGCATCCTCGTCAAGGACGTGATCGC
>JBFIOX010000196.1:0-5486 GCA_041610455.1 Gemmatimonadota bacterium | reverse complement strand
CGGGCCGACCTCGAGACGGTGCGCCTCGCGGTCATCGGATCGACGATCGCCACGTATCTCGAGATCGTGGCGCTGCGCCGTCAGCTCGCGCTGGGCGAGGAGAACGTCGATCTGCTGGGCGAGCGGGCCGAGATCACCGAAGCCCGCTACAGAACCGGTCTCACCGGCTCCTTCGAGCTGTACGCGATCCGGCAGCAGTTCCGCAACGCGCAAGCGGAGCTCCCGGGCCTGCGTACCCGCCTGGTGGACGCCGAGGGACGGCTGGCGGTCGTCCTCGGCACCTACGCGGGCGAACTCGATGCGGCGATCGGGGCGGAGCCGCGGCCGAGCGTGGAGGGAGGGCCGGTTCCGGCGGGGCTTCCGGTGGCCCTGCTGGAGGAGCGTCCCGACGTGCTCTCGGCCTCGCAACGGGTAGAGGCGGCCCGCCTGCGCGTGGGCGCGCGGCGCGCCGAGCAGCTCCCTACGATCACGCTCAACGGCTCGGCGGGCTTTCAGTCGAGCGAGCCCGAGAACCTTTTCCGGGCGGACCAGTGGTTCCTCAACCTGGTGGGCGGGCTGTTCGCGCCCTTGTTCCAGGGCGGGCGCCTGCGCGCGAACGTGGGGGTGGCGGAGGCCCAGTACGAGCAGGTGCTCGTCGCCTACCTGCGCACGGTGCTGCAGGCGTTCCAGGAGGTTCGCACGAGCCTGTTCGCGTTCGACAACGAGCGCGAGCGGTACGCCCGCGTGCGCGATCAGCTTGAGGAGGCGCGGGCCTCGCTCGATTACCAGCTGCGCCGGTTCGAGCGCGGGGTAGGGGACTACGTCTCGTACCTGGATGCGCGCCGCAACCTGCTGGGCGCGCAGACGACCATGGTGCTGGCGGAGCGGAGCCTGGGCGAGGCTCGGTTGGGCGTGCACCGCGCTCTGGGAGGGGCGTGGGTGGATGAGACGGAGACGCTGGATGGGTCCGGCTCCGGCCGACCCGGGAGTCGATAGGGCGAGATATGGCACTGGAGCACGAAGAAGGGCGGCCCGGGACCTCGGTCGCCGCGGACGAGTCGAGAGGCGTGGGTCGACGGTGGCGTCGCCTCGCCCCCTGGCAGCAGGGTCTCGCGGTGCTGGCGGTCGGCGTCATCGGATTCTCGCTCCTGTTCGGGCTGCGGGCGAACCCGGCCGAGATCGAGCCCCCGCGCCAGATCCCGACCGTCACCACCGTGGAGGTCCGGGTCGAGAGCGGCGCCATTAGGGTGCGCGGCGGTGGGACGGTGCGTCCGAGCGCCGAGGTCGTGATCGCGCCGCAGGTCAGCGGCCGGGTCGCATGGGTCGCGCCCGCGTTCCTGAGCGGCGGTCGCTTCTCACGGGGCCAGCGTCTGCTCCGGGTGGACCCGGCCGACTACGAGAACGCCGTGCGGGCGGCGGAGGCCGAAGTCGCGCAGCGGCAGGTGGGCGTGCTGGAGGCGGAGGAAGAGGTGGCCCTGGCCCGCGCCGAGTGGGAGCGCGTGGCCCGCCGGGAGGGGCTGGACCCGGCCCCGGGCAGCGTGCTCGTGTCGCGCGAGCCCCAGCTCGAGGCGGCCCGCGCCATGCTGCGCGGTGCCGAGGCCCGGCTGGCCGATGCGCAGCTCGCCCTGGACCGCACGTGGATTCGGGCACCGTTCGACGGCATCGTGCGCGAGGAGACCGTGGACGCGGGCCAGTTCATCGTCGCCGGGCAGCGCATCGGGACCTTCTACGCCAGCGCCGAGGCCGAGATCGTGGTGCCCCTGAGCGACGACGAGGCGGTGCTCATCGCGGGACTGTGGGAGCTCCGGGCCGGTCGCGGCGCCGGCATCCCGGCCGAGGTGACGGCCGAGTTCGGCGGCCGCCGGTTCTCGTGGTCCGGATACGTCGACCGGGCCGAGGGCGCGTTGGACGAGCAGACTCGGACGGTGGACGTGGTGGTGCGCGTGCCGCGTCCGTTCGAGCCGACCGAAGCGCAGCCCGACCGCCCGCCCCTCCTCATCGGCAGCTACGCGAGCGCGGACATCGAGGGTGCGACCTTCGAGCGGTACCTCGTCGTCCCGGCGGCGGCGCTGCGCGATGACGACGTCGTGTGGACGCTGCGGACCGATACGCTGCTCGTCATGACCCCCGTCGAGCTGATTCAAGAGGTCGAGGGCGAGGCCTACGTGCTGGGCGATCTCGAGGCGGGCGCCCGCGTCATCGTGTCCTCGCTCCCGTTCGTCACCGACGGGATGACGGTCCGCGCCGTGGAGCGGCTGGAGAGCGTGGGCAGCGGAGGCGCCCCGTGAGGCGAGCCGTCGAATGGATGGCCCGCAACGGGGTGGCCGCGAACCTGCTCCTCGTCTTCATCCTCGTCGCGGGCCTGCTGAGCCTTCTCAACCTGCGGCAGGAGGTCTTCCCCGAGTTCTCGCTCGATACGATCCAGGTGCAGGTCGAGTACCCGGGCGCCTCCCCGGAGGAGATCGAGCAGGCCATCGTCCAGCGCGTCGAGGAGGCCATCGAGGGGGTCGATGGCGTGCGGCGGACCACGGCGGTGGCCTCCGAGAACGTGGGCGTGGTGCTGGCCGAGCTGGCGCTGGGGACCGACGTGTCGCGCGCCCTCGACGAGGTGAAGGCCGAGGTCGACCGCATCACGAGCTTCCCGGTCGACGCCGAGGAGCCCGAGGTGGTGGCCCTGGAGGCCCGCAGCCGCGTGATCGAGATCGCCATCTACGGCGACGTCTCGGAACGCGCGCTAAAGGAGATCGCCAACCGGGCCAAGGACGATCTCTCGACCCTGCCGCGGATCTCGCTCGTCCGCGTCACCGGCGTGCGCAACTACGAGATCTCGATCGAGGTCGGCAAGGATGCGCTCCGCAAGTACGGGCTCACCCTGGCGGAGGTGGCCGCCGCCGTGCGCCGGGGCAGCCTGGATCTGCCCGGCGGCAGCATCGAGACCGACCGCGAGGAGATCCTCCTGCGCGTGCAGGGGCAGAACTACACGCGCGCCGATTTCGCGAAGGTCGTCGTGCGGGCGGGCACGGATGGGTCGGCGCTCCGCCTCGACGAGGTGGCCGAGATCCGCGACGGGTTCGAGGACACCGATCTGATCTCCACGTTCGAAGGACGGCCGGCCGCGTTCGTCCAGGTGTTCCGGACGGGCGAGGAGCGCGTGCTGGAGATCGTCGAGGACGTCCAGCGCTACCTGGAAGAGGAACTGGCGGCCACGCTGCCGCGCGGCGTGCAGTACGCCATCTGGGAGAACGAGGCCGAATACCTGGAGAGCCGCATCTCGCTTCTCCTCAAGAACGGCCGCATCGGCCTCCTGCTCGTCATCGTCGCCTTGGCGCTGTTCCTCAACCTGCGTCTCGCGTTCTGGACGGCGGTGGGGATCTTTCTCTCCTTCGCCGGCGTGTTCGCGGTGATGGCGGTGCTCGGCGTCTCCATCAACATGATGACCCTGTTCGGCTTCATCCTGGCCATCGGCATCGTGGTGGACGACGCCATCGTGGTGGGAGAGAACATCTACGCGGAGCGCGAGAAGGGCACCTCGGCCCATCAATCGGCGGTGCGCGGCACGAATCGCGTCGCGGTGCCGGTCGTGTTCGCGGTGCTGACCACCGTGGCCGCCTTCACCCCCCTCCTCTTCGTGCCGGGGGCCATCGGGAAGTTCCTGACAGCGATCCCCATCATCGTGATCTCGGTGCTTCTTCTGTCGCTGGTCGAAGCGCTGTTCATCCTGCCTTACCACCTGAGCCACCTGCCTCCGCCGGGGAGCGAGCGGAAGGACGGCATCCAGGGGCGCATCCGCCGGGTGCAGGAGTCGGTGCAGAGCCGCCTGCAGCGCTTCATCGACGGGCCGCTCGACCGAGCCGTCCGCTTCTCGGTGCGGCGCTGGGGGCTCGTTCTCATGGGGGCCACGACGCTCATGCTGCTGGTGGGGGGGCTCGTGGCCGGCCGGTATATCCGGTTCAGCTTCCTGCCCGATATCGAGGGCGAGGAGGTGCTCGCCTATCTGGAGATGCCCGAGGGAACGACCAGCGCGCGCACGCAGGAGGTCGCCCGCTTCATCGAGAGCCAGGGAAGGGCGGCGGCCGCCGATCTCCAGACCGGCCTGGCGGACGACCACCCGCCCCTCGTGGAAGCCGTGTTCACCAGCGTGGGCCAGCGCCCTTCGGTGGCGAACGAGCCGGGGCTGACCGCCAGTCCGACCTTCGTACAGCCAAACATCGCCGAGATCAGCTTCCGGCTCGCCAATTCCGAGGTGCGCGCCCTGCCGTCGGCGGCGTTCGAGCAGGCGTGGCGGGACCGGGTGGGAGCGGTTCCCGAGGCGCGCACCCTGACGTTCTCGGCCGTGCTCATCAATCTCGGGGCGCCCATCCAGGTCGAACTCTCCCACCCGGACACGGCCGGTCTGAACGCGGCCGTGCGCGAGCTGAAGACGCGGCTGGGCCGCATCGCCGGCGTGACGGACGTGCGAGACGACCGGGGGCAGGGCAAGCGCGAGCTGGAGCTGGCGCTCAAGCCTGCCGCCCGCACGCTGGGCATCACGCTCGAGGATCTGGCGCGACAGGTGCGCAGCGCCTTCTTCGGCGAGGAAGCGCTGCGGCTCCAACGGGGGCGCGACGAGGTACGGGTGTACGTCCGGCTGCCCGAGGAGGAGCGCAACACGCTGGCCGACTTCCGCAACTACCGCATCCGCGCGCCGAGCGGCGGCGAGGTGCCCGTCTCGGAGGTGGCCGAGATCGCGTTCGGCACCGGGGCCTCGACGCTGCGCCGCATCGACGGCCGCCGCATCGTGACGGTCACGGCGGACGTGAACAAGGCCATCGTGACCGGCCAGGAGGTCAACTCCGCGCTCACCGACCGGATCCTGCCCGAGCTGCAGGCGGACTTTCCGGGCATGCGGCACGCTTTCGGGGGGGAGCAGCGCGAGCAGGCGCTGGCGCTCGGAGGATTGGCCCGCGGGTTCCTTCTCGCCCTGCTCGGGATCTACGCGCTCCTGGCCATCCCGTTCCGCTCGTACGCGCAGCCGCTGATCATCATGGCGTCGATTCCGCTGGGATTCATCGGCGCGGCCATCGGCCACCTGATCATGGGCCTCGACCTGGGCATGCTGTCGGTGTTCGGCATCGTGGGTCTGTCGGGGGTCGTGGTGAACGACTCGCTCGTGCTCATCGACTTCGTCAACGAGCGGCACCGCTCCGGTCTCCCCATGGCCGAGGCCATCGTCGACGCGGCCCGCGTCCGCTTCCGGCCGATCCTGCTCACATCGCTGACCACCTTCCTCGGGGTGTTCCCGATCATCATCGAGCGCAGCATCCAGGCCCAGTTCCTCGTCCCCATGGCCGTGAGCCTGGGCTTCGGCATTCTCTTCGCGACGGTGATCATCATGGTGGCGGTGCCGGCGCTGGCCATGATGCAGCACGTGGCAGCGACGCGACTGAAGGCGCTCGTGGGTCGGGGGCGGTCCCAGGAGCCCGATCTGGGCTGGGCGGGCGAGCTGTGAGCCGGGCGGGGGAGCACTG